>NZ_FUXM01000018.1 GCF_900167165.1 Carboxydocella sporoproducens DSM 16521
ACATGTGGAGTGTTGTTGTTGCCTAAAAAGGAAGAAGTGGAGCTAGATGAAGCTCCACTCTATTTTTATTTTATCATCATAAATGAGAATACGGTCAATTAGACTACGAAGAATGTTCCTGCGTTCTTCCATACCGGCATATTCCCATGCCAACTTGATATTATCCAGAATTGCATTTACGCCATCAAGAGTAAACTGATCGACTACTTTGGGATTAAGCTTTGAGTCTGGTAATTGCTTTTCTAGGGCTTTCTTTTTGTTGTAGAGATCTTCAATCCTTTTACTTATTTCTTCTACTGGCATACTTTCAATTTGATATAGATCCATAAGGCGACCAATTTGTTTATTAATGCTGGTAATTTGTTTTTGGATCATTTCGGTATTTTCGGTAGCGGGGCTGTTTTGTTCTTGTTTCCGTTTCAGAAGCTTTTCCAGGTGTTTTCTATCAAAAGCAAGTTTAAGGACTTCGTCTTGTACCATCTTGTCTAATTCAGGAATGTGCCAGCTTTTATTTTTGCAGTTTGGGTCTTTAATCATGTGTCTATGGTTTTTGGCACGGGAATAGCAGGCATAATATTTATATTTACCGGAAATATATCTAACAAAATACCGAGCTCCACAATTCCCGCAAAAAATCAAGCCGGCAAGCAGAGAATTACTTTCGTACACTCTTTTATAAGAGCGCCTTTTTCTTTCACGCATAGCCTGTACTCTTTCAAAAACTTCCTGGGAGATAATCGGCTCATGAAGGCCGTCGCAGACAAGGCCGCAATAGGTTATTTTCCCAATGTAGATCGGATTATCTAAAACATTTCTCACGGAGGAAGTATAACTCCAATCGCCATACTTATGTTTGTAGCCTTTATCGTGCATAATCTTGGCTATTTTATCTGCCCCGTTACCAGCCAAATAAAGGTCATATACCTTGCGGACTTGCATAGCTTCATATTCATTGATTAATAACTTTCCATCTATATAATCATACCCAATGGGAGCATAGCCGCCTCCATGAAAAAGCCCTTCTTTTGCCCTTTCAATTCTGCCCATCAGGGAACGCTCTTTGATGGTTTCCCTTTCAAGCTGCGCAAAAACGGAGAGGATACCAATCATGGCTCTCCCGAAAGGGGTAGAAGTATCAAAGCTTTCATTCATGGAAACAAAATCCACATTATTCTTCAGAAAGACATCCTCTATCAGGTAAAGGGTATCCTTTTGAGCACGGCTTAAACGATCTAGTTTGTAGACCAAAACAACTTCCAATTTTCCATTATTAACATCCTCAATTAACTTCTGAATGCCAGGACGGTCAAGGTTAGAACCGGAATAACCGCCATCAACATAGATATCTACAATGTTCCAGTCTTTAGCCTTGCAATAGCTAATAAGGCGGTCTTTTTGGGCCTGGATAGAATAACCTTCTTCGGCTTGTTCCTGCGTACTAACGCGAATATAAATACCGACTTTTTTCACTTTTTGACCACCACCATTATTTTTCCTTTTCTACTTTGTTTCAACTACTATTTGCCATTTATATTCATTTGCCATGAGATTATATTTTAAACAAATGTTCGATAAAATACCGAAAGAAAAAAGCGCCTAGGTCGCTTTGAATTTATTTTTCATCTGTCCAGCAATATTTTACTTTTAAATCATTTAAGTAAGAATAAGGTATAAGTCTATCATGCTGAAGTCTACCGACCACGATTCCTGGGGCAATCCTCAACTTATTTGCAAAGCTTATAACGGCATTTCGACTTATATTTCTAGAATCGAATTTTTTTATGAACTCAATATAATCTCTTTGGGGGATTAGAAAATTTGCTGCAAACCTATCTGCCTCTTTTTCTTTATTTGTTTCTGAAGTTTCATTTGTTTCCAAAAAAAGCGATTTTTTGTCGTGAAGGAGTATATGGCCTGCTTCATGATAAAAAGAAAACCATAAATGGTCATTGTATTTATATCTTAAACTTAGTTGTATCAATGCTTTCTCAGATGAAAGCCATTTAGTTGCTCCACTAACAGGAACTCCCTTGAATTCCTTAACAAAAACCACTGCAACACCAGCTTTGGCACAAAGCATTTGCATTTGGGGAACAAATACTTCTGGCGATGTTGTAGTTAAGTTTTTAATATCAAAAAGAACTTCTTTGAATTTATCTTTATTGTAAGGCAAACAATCGATATTATTCGCCTCTATTTCACCACGACGTAACCATGAGGCAATAGCATAAGGATTGGTTTTAGCAATATTAGATTTACGAAACAAGACTTGGTATTTCCTCCATATGCTATCCCAGGCATCAACAGAAGATACACCAAAAAATTTCAAAAGTTCATCCAATTGTTCAACCTTATCTTTGCACTCCCGAATCCATTTATTTTTTATCATTTCTTTTATGGGGAAGTTTTTTAGCCATTCGATATTTTGTTCTAGAGACTTTTTTTCTTTTATTCGGGCTAAAGTCTCTTGATAGTTTGCTTCTAATCGTAAAAGATAATTAGCGGAAATACCTAAAACTTTTTCAAATTGAAGTGCGGTTTCTGGAGTTATAGCGGTTTTGCCTTTAATTATTTCATTAATTGTTTTTTTGGGCCTTCCGGTTCTTTCGGCAAGTTGAGCTTGGGTGATGTTTAGGTGTTCTAGTAACTCGAGTATCGTGGCTCCAGGTGGTACTGCATAATCTGGCGTGAACTCATAATATTTATTAGTCATGATAATCAACCACCTCAATAATAATAACCGTTTTTATTTTAGCTTTATCCAGGGTTCCGTCAGGATTGAGTGCTTCGGTGATTTCAGGTGAGGTAAAAATCAACCGGTAATTTGCGGTAAGATCCACAGAAAAATGATTTGCCCTATCTCCTGATAGTAAATGCAAACGTTGTGGGGGAAGGTGACTAATTTCAGACAAATCTTTTGCAGCTTTTAGCTCAGAGAGTCTCTGCATTAATTTTTGTCCAATCTTTTCCCCAAAGGACTTAATTATTTTGCGCTCAGAACAGCTTATTTTTTGCAGCTTCTTTTGTTTAAAGTATATATACATTCGATTCACCTGTCAAATAATTATTTACCAAAAAGGTTAATAAATTTTACTAGATAGGGGCAGCATAAAACCATTTAAAAACAACTAATATTTTGAACTTTCAAACAACAAACTATTATTTTGACCATATACTGAAACCCTATTTATATTGACTTTGTCATTTGTTAAAACTACATTTCCAATTAGCTTTGCTAATCTTTCTCCTTCTGCGTCTGGGTATATATCGGTATCGACACCTACAACCACTTTGCCATCATCGGTAATAGCCAAGCTTATTTCTTTGATTAATCTATACCACCATACTTGATATTTAGTGTTTCCAGCACCACCGAAATTCTCATAAAGATACTTATTCAGTTTATTTAATAACTTCTTGGCTTCGGCATTATTTTGTTTTTGTAATTGCTCGTGTTGTATTTGTTGAGCTGGCTGAACTGATGGATCGTAATTCATTGATAATGCAATAACAACTAGTGTTACACCAATAAAGTTTAAAATTGCCCAAAAATAAAAGCGAATACGAGATTTTCTTTGTGAGACTGCTTTTATTAAAGAAATGCAAAAAATCAGAACACCTAAACCTCCTAAAAAAAGGTACATTTGTGATCAGCTCCATTTACTAAAATATTTTTTTGTATACAAAACACAATATAAATATCTATTCCGCTACAAATTATGGTGCCGCCATTCTAGGCTTCGTTTATTACATTGCGTTTCTTCTTTTGCTTTCCCAGTATTCTTCAGCTGGAGGGTCAAAAGTCCAATTGACAAAACCACTATGTAATTCTTCGATTGCTTTTTTAATTTCTTCAACTGGTTTGTGTTCGTATTTATCTTTTATGATTTTTATTCTTCTGATATAATCTCAAAACTTTTAATTACAAAATCTTTAAGCTGTTTAATATCTTCTGCAGAATTAATAATTACTCTCGATTCTCCCATGCCCTTTGGAGCAGGTTCGACAGTAAAACCTTTGGCTAGTTCGCTGGCTATGTTTACAGGCAAGCGGGACGTAATATATTTGATAGATGAACTCAGATTAATACGCAGGAACCATCCATAAATATTTTTGTAATAGATGCCTAAATAGTTTATAGTGTCTTTAAAATTAATTTGACTTATATCTTTTCCAGCAATCGATAAGTATTCCTTCACTTTTTCAAAAACGAATAGTTCTTCTTCTGTAGTGACTATCGATTTCTTTTCATTTATTTCTTGACCAGGTTGGGTTTCGGTATTTTCGGGGTTTTCGGAATCGGATGGGGGCACAGTGTTGTCATATTCATCGCTTTTGAGGATACCTTGACTTATAATTTCTACAAGGGTAGATTGAATGGCTTTTTTAACGATTGGTTTAAAACGTTCTATTACATTACTAGTTATTCTGGTTTCGCTAAAATCCTTAATCAGGAAACGAACAAATTCATCTGATGGATTTTTAAATAATTCTTTTAAGTTGCTGTTAAGGTTGGCCATATATACAAGTTCCTCGGCGAACCGAACCAGGCCTTCTTGATCAAAAGCATCCTTACGAAATTTGCTTATCGTTTCAACATCCACGTCCCGAATATGTTCAATATCAAATTCATAAAAGGGAGTACTGTCCATTACATTATTCTGATTCAAATCTGTAAAAAATTTATATTTAATTCCATTGGTTAAAATTGCTATTTTTACTTCTGGAGTAGAATTAAAATAACGACTAAGTTGAGCATCATGATTTTCAAGTCGTTCACTGATGGATTTCGCTTCTATAAAAATGATTGGTTGACCGTTTTTAAATATTGCATAATCAACTTTTTCACCTTTCTTTTTCCCAAAATCGGCTGTATATTCGGGTTTAACTTCTAACGGATTAAAAACATCAAAACCTAAAACCTGAATAAAAGGGATAATTAATGAATGCTTGGTTGTTTCTTCATTTGCAACATGTTGCTTACGTTCAGAAATCTGCATACTAAGTTTAAAAAGCTCATCTTTAAAGGACATGAAAACATCTCCTTTCTTTATGAGAAAATAACAATCTTAATCTAAAAACTTCTCTAAATCGCTGTTCGAAAACTTTGTCTTTAACTATCCCGACCCAACAAAATAAACCAGACCAACCTCTCTCGCAAATCTTTCTGCGCTTTTCTCTATTGAATATCGCTGCATATCGACCCCGATTACATAGGGGATGACCGGCATATCTTTAAGGATATGGTTAATCTCATGGAAGATGATATGCCTTCGTCCTTCTGGGGATAGGTCTTCGCTAACAAAAATATGATAAACCCCTTTCCGGGATTTATAGACAAAGCCAGCAACACCCGGTCCTAACTGAACAGTATGGCAAACTGCTTTGCCATTGGTAAATAAATCGCTAATCTCTCTTAAATCAACCATGATGCTGTCACCTTTTGTTGAAAAGTGTCGAATACTGTAAATAGCACGAAACCCGCCACTTGTTTAACAAGTAGCGGGTTAATTATTCATCAGCTTCCTCATCCTCAACCATCTTGATATAACGGATGATTCGTTTGATTGTAACCGGAGGTAAATCTCTGACCTGTTTGAAGAGCAATTGCAGATCATCGCGCTTGGTTAACTCTTGCCAGAACTCCAGCAGCTCCGGGTCGTCCGCAACGGCATCGGCAATCATCTTTTCAGCGCGAGCAGTTGCCTCCTCAATCGCTTCCATTTCATCGGTGCGGCCAAGATGGTTGGGGTCGGTTTTTATATCTGCAGCTTCTAGCAACTCATTTATTGGCACTCCAAGCCCTTTGGATATTTTTTTTAAGGTGTCGATTGTGGGTGACACTGGCTTATTTGTTCGCGGATCTTTGCCTTTCTCCAAACTGTCGAGGTATGAATGGCTTATATCACACATCCGAGCGCATTCGCGCAGAGAAAGCCCTCGCTCTTTTCTTTTGTTTCTTATGTATTCTCCTAATTTATCCATAAAATCACTCCATGTACATTTTAACATGAATGTAAGACATACCATACGTAAATTGTAATTTTTTTTGTAAAACATACTTGACAGCCTAAATTAATGTATGTTATGCTTTACATGTAAGGAATGCAGAACGAATGAGAGGGGGTGTAGTTGATGAGGAATTTAATTGCCTTAAAGCGAAAGGCGCTTGGCATGACGCAAGAGGAATTGGCGAGCATATTAAAAATAAGCAGACCATATTTGTCCGATCTGGAAAACGGGAAATATAATGTTAGCGGGAAACTTATGCTAAAGATAGCAAATGCCCTTGGCTGTAAAGTAGAGGAAATTTTTTTTGACGATACTGTCAATCATGCAGAACAAAAGCCCAAGGCGGGATAGCGACGAGTGACAATCCTCTTAAACGAGTCAAGGGTTTTTGTAAATTGGGCTCAGACGGCTTGCCGCTGTGGCAATCCTCTTTGGCATCGAGTCTAGGCAATAATCATTCTCCTTTCATTTAACCTTTTGCATTAAGCCGTACAAACTTTCTCTCATGCTGGGCAATTTTGCTGACGATATAGGACAAGTCAGTTTGAATAGCATCCAGGCGTTCATCAAGATGTTCTTGCAGGCGGGCAATTTGGTCACCGCGCATAGAGTAACCATCGAATAGGGCGGTAATCTTTTCCCCATATTCATTTTCAATGCGAGCAATAGAATGTTGCATTGCAGCCAGTTGTTGAGAGTGCTGCTGTTGGGTGTTCTTGATATCCGTAAGTTCCTGGGTAATTTGTGCAACGTAATCAAGCAGCATGTCTATCTTCTTTTCCATAATCATTCTCCTTTCAGACTTTTGAGGAAAGCAGTCAATAGCTGTCTTTGCTCAGGAGTTAAGGATTCGGCCTCCTGGAGTAACTGCCGCAGATCCGGAGGCATGTCCGGAGTTTCTTCGGAAAAGAATTCGGCCCAAGAAACATTAAGTGCCTTTAGTATTTTATCAAGTGTCTGAACAGTCGGTTGTTTCTTGCCAAGCTCTATATCACTTAACCCAGCTTGGGATATCCCAGATATTTTGGCGAGCTTATATTGGCTTATATTACGCATAGTTCTTAAATGGACGATTCTTTCTGATATATCCAATAATATAGCCCCCTTTAAAGTTATCGCTATAGCTATGATAACATATAAATTTTTTTATGGAAACAATCGCAAAAGTTATTGACAATGCAAAGCAATAGCGATATATTGTAGATAGAGGAGGTGATATCGTGTTTAATGCAAGACTAAAGGCTATCAGAAAAGCTCTTGGATTAAGTCAGACACGATTAGCAGAACTGTCTGGTGTGTCGCAGGCATATATCAGTGAACTTGAAGCTGGATGTAAACAACCGACACTGACCATATTAGACAAACTTGCCAAGGCCTTAGGTGTATCGGTTGCGGAGCTACTTGATGAACAAAAGCCCAAGGCGGGATAGGAGGTGAGGGAGAGTGATTGTCCCCTACAATGAGATCACTGCTCCAGCATACGATACCATAGCCAAAATAGTACTAAGAATGGTACGCGAAGCGGACAATGCGGTTAACGAGTTTTTGAAAACATATTACCCTAATTCGATTACAGAGAAAGTATCCGAAGGTATAGTTGTTACTGCCAACGATAAAAAGATTCTTGTATATTACGAGTTTTCAACCCGAGAGGTTAAACAGCAAATATTAAACTTGACCAAAGCCGTTTAGTTAGGAGGGATAAACATGAAAGACGTAAAAGTGTTGCTGATTGAGCAGATTATGGCTAATCAGAGAGAGCTGTTAGCTAACATAGTGGCACAGCGAAAAGAAGAGAGCTGGCCAGTGCGGATTGAGAGGATGGGCAACAGCTTCATTGTCAGCGGGCGGGGTACAAGGTTAGACGTGTACCTTGCGGAGACTCATAAAGGCTACCTGGTGTCGGTGCCGAATTTCAGCCGCTGCGGGATTGTAAGAGCTGACTGTACTGCAGGGGACATCATGGAGTATCTGGAGCTGGACAACCCGGTTGACGCAACTACACTGGCCACCGCAGTCAGGTACCTGATAAAGTACATCATTTAAGTAAGCGCCGGAAGCGAGGCCGGCAGAGGCGGGAGTTTGCAAAATACGAGTTTAATACAAGCAATTTGATGCTAGAACGAAAGGCTAAAAGGAAATAAATTTGCCAGCTTTACAATCGAATCTGCATCTGATGTATCTGGCTGTGTCCAAATATAGCTTATAAAATTAGCTCTACAAAAGCAATAAAGCAACTCCTAACTTTTTTCGGAAAGGAGGTGCACAAAATGCATATAGGTACCGCAATAGAACGGGTTAGAAAGGAGAGAAAAGTTACCAGGACAGAGTTAGGACGGAAGGTAGGCTTAAGTCCTCGTACTATTGAGTCTTACGAGACAGGAAAGCAGGTACCTCCTCCAGATGTGGTCATGATAATCAGTAAGTATTTAAGAATACCCTGGCTAACGCAGGAATATTGTAAACGTCATTGTGCTATTGGACAGAAATACAGCTATGTCATGTTAACTGGAGTAAATCTAGATCCGGCATCGATAATGCTAAAGCTCATTAGTGAAATGAAAGAAGCAGAGGCTGTGCTTCACAGAATGCTGGAGATACTTGTAAACAAAAACGGCCGGGAAGATTTTTTGCCAGCAGAATGGGATGAATTCATAGAGTGCCTTCATGAATTTTTAGATGTAGAACACAATATTGAAACACTCAAAATTTCGCTTGGCGAATGGTGCGATGTTAGCGAACTTATACAGCAGCATAACAATAAATGTTGGCAAAAAGGCTACTTAAGAAAAAATGAGGCGGCACTGGCCGCGTACTGAGGAATATCGCAAAGAGTACAATCGGGTCCAGGTCAGAACCATTTTCTATCAGCAAAAACCATACTATGTAATTGAGTTTGGTGGACCAAAGGAGGAGGACAGCAATGAAATGCGGTGCTTGCGGGCGTACGCTTAAGGACGAAAAATCAATCAAGCTGGGCTATGGCAAAACCTGCTACAAAAAGCTGTTTAAAGGGGAAGTGAAGAAACAAGAGGGCCAGGAAGATAATCTTCTGGTGGATTTTGTTGCCGAACTGGTAGGTTGGAGGGGGTGATATGGCTTGCATACTCTCCAAAAAAGAAAAGCCAGCTGATGAACAGCCGGCAAACCTAAATACCCAACTTAATTATATCACAGAATTAGAAGATTATGCAATGAAGGGGGTACTAGAATGATTGCCCACTGTTTGGCTAAAACAAAGGAAATTGATCGCGATCAGTGGCTGGAATATAGAAAACGAGGTATCGGCGGCAGTGATGCTGCTGCCATTGCTGGTCTAAACAAGTGGAAGTCTCCAGTAACCGTTTGGCTTGAGAAAACTGGCCAGATTGAGCCTGAAGAATCAAGTGAGGCAGCCTACTGGGGAAGTATTCTCGAAGATATCATTGCTAAGGAATTTAGCCTGCGGACAGGGCTGAAGGTTCAGCGTAAAAATGCTATCTTGCAGCACCCAGAATATCCATTCATGATTGGTAATATTGACCGCTTAATTATCGATAAAAAACATGGCAACGGGATTCTTGAATGCAAGACTACTGGGGAATACAACAAAGGTGACTGGGAAGGCGACAAGATACCTGATCACTATCTTATACAGGTACAGCACTATTTGGCGGTAACTGGACTGCAATATGCTTATATAGCTGTTTTAATAGGCGGCAATAAATTTCAATACAAACTGGTTCCGCGGGATGAAGAGATTATCCAGTATCTGATTAAGATTGAATCGGACTTTTGGAAATTGGTAGAAAGCAGAACTCCTCCGGAAATGGATGGCTCTCAGGCTTCTGCTGACTTATTGGATATACTTTATCCGAACTCATTGCCTGACAGCCGGATCGAATTACCACCGGATGCAGAAAAACTGATCACAGAGTATGAAGAAGCTGCAGCGGAAGAAAAAGCGGCTGCTGAACGGAAAGAGGCAGCGGCCAATAAACTTAAGGCAATGCTTGGAGATTATGAGGTAGGATTTATCGGTAAGAGAAAAGTGACATGGAAAACCGTCACCAGTGCACGTCTGGATACCAAGAGATTAAAAGCTGAAATGCCAGATATTTATAGCCAGTATTGCACGGAGAGTGTTATGAGAAGATTCAGTATCAAGTAAAGGGGGATAAAGGGCATGAGTAATCTGAAAGAGAGATTGGCGGAAAAAGCTGCCGTAGCACCCAAAGGGCAAAATCCTGCTACTACAATAGCTGAATATCTTAAAAAAATGGGCCCGGAAATAGCCAGGGCATTACCTAAGCATATGAACCCGGATAGACTGGCAAGGGTAGCATTAACCACAATCAGGTTAACACCCAAGCTATTGCAATGTGAACTGCCCAGCTTGATGGGAGCCATAATGCAAGCTGCCCAGTTAGGATTGGAGCCCGGGCTATTAGGACATTGTTATATCATACCATACGGGAAAGAAGCCCAGTTTGTAATAGGCTATAGAGGCATGATTGATCTAGCCCGTCGATCCGGCAATATTCAATCTATCTATGCGCATGAAGTTTATACTAACGATTATTTTGAACTCCAATATGGCCTTGAAGAGAAACTGGTGCATATACCTTGGCATATGCGAACTGACGGTCAATTTGACGGTCCTGGAGATATCCGCGGATTTTACATGGTTGCAAAATTTAAAGATGGTGGTTGCCACTTCCACTATATGACCAAACAGCAGGTTGATAATCACCGGGCGCGGTCCAAAGCTGCAGATAATGGTCCATGGGTAACTGATTACATTGAGATGGGCAAGAAGACGGTAGTAAGAAGTGCCTGGAAATGGTTGCCCATCAGTGTAGAAATTATGACGCAAGTTGAATCTGCTGATGAAAGTATTAAGCGTGACCAGGATCTTACCAGTGGCATCAATGATATCTCTAATGTGATAATTGACGCTCCAGCAGAATCACCAGAGCTGCAGCCGACCGGAACCGGAGAGGTGGGACAATAATGTTAAAAGAATATGCCGTAGGACAAACTTTTATTGAATTCTTGGCGGTCAAGAGAGCAAATATTGGAACAACTACTAAAGGAAGTACTTACCTTAATTGCATACTTTCTGACGGGGAAACAGAAATGGCGGCAAAGCAATGGGACTTTGTCGGCGCTCCGCCTAAAGAAAACTCTGTCATCAAGGTAGAAGCCACAGTAGAACAATATCAGGGCAATCCACAGTTGATTATTTTGAGATGGCGTCCGAGTGAGCCAAAGGATGGAGTGGACCCAAAAAAATTTATTCCTGTTAGCCCGCTTTCGAGAGAATCGGCTGAATTTCAAATTAAAAATTATGTAAATATGATTAACCATACTGGAATAAAACAGATGGTGCATGCTTGCTTACAAGGATATTGGGACGACTTTTTTACTGCACCAGGTGCAGTAAACCATCACCATAATTATCTTGGAGGTTTAGCAGAACACACTATCGGTGTAGTGAAACAGGCATTGAAAATTGCTCCTGAAGATGCAAACAAAGATTTGTTAATTGCCGGAGCTCTTTTGCATGACTTAGGAAAGATTCGGGAGTATGACTGGAAAAGTGGTTGCACAATAGCAATGACATCTGAAGGACGTTTAGTAGGACATATTGGTTTGGAATTAATGATGCTGGCTGAGTTGATTCTGGAACTGGATAATGAAACAGCAAACCAGCTGCTTCATTTAATTGTCAGCCACCACGGCAAGCTTGAATGGGGTAGTCCGGTTGAGCCTAAAACTAAAGAAGCGGTGATTCTCCATAATGCAGATCTATTGGATGTGCAGTTATGGAAGATCGCCAGAGCAGAATCCGAGGCAGGAGACTCAGAGTGGACGCAAAAAGTGAGCGGTTTGAATCGGGAGTTCTATATTCCGCGGAAGATTGAAATAGAAACTACAAGTGTTTTGTCTACGGCTGGTAGATAACTAAAACCGGCGGGCTAGTCCCGCCGGTCCTAAAAAAAGAGGGGAAGGGATAGAAATGCATCCATTGATTGCGATCGCAAAGCAGCGCAAAAAGGTTGAGAGACTGGTCAACAAATATGGAACTGTACAGCACCCAGATGTTCTGGCTGCAAATGCGGCCCTGGATGTAATGGTTAACACTTACATGCTGACCGCTTATGCGAAAGGGGATGCCACACTGGCCCAGATCAGACAGGCGGCCAGGGAACTGGGGGAAGAAAGATGTGGAGACGACGGAAAAAGTATCGCTTAAATTTAGTCGCAATTTTGGTCATAGTCTCCCTGATACTAAGTTTATACAGTTTTTATGCAAATTATACCTCGGCAAGCGAAAAAAGTTATACGACCTACATTGTGGCACCTGGTGATACGCTCTGGGCAATTTCAAAAAGGTTTTATCCTGATCAACGGGATGTATTGGAAGGTGTAGACATTATATGTGAGGCTAACAGCCAGGATGGAAAGCCGTTGGAACCGATAATTTACCCTGGGCAGATTCTGAAAATACCTACATGGCGGTGAAGCCCTTATGAACTACATTAAACAGCTTAATGCCCTATACGATTGGCTGCAAGAGAACAAGCTGTCTGTATCCGCAAGTTCGCTTTATCATACATTGCTCATGATAAACAACAGATGCGGATGGACGGCATGGTTCCAGCGGACCAATCAGTCCCTCTGCGGACTTATAGGGATAGACGAAAAAACATTAATCAGAGCAAGAAATGAACTTAAACAAAAAGGGCTTATTGATTTTAAGAGCGGGAACAAAAAAGGTGAGCCAACAAAGTATAAAATCATTGATTTAACTGGAGAAAAGGATGGAAATATTCCAGTCAATAACACTAAGGCTGGAATATTTCCAGTAGAACCTCCAGTAAAACCTCCAGTAAAACCTCCAGTACAACCTCCAGTAGAACCTCCAGCCATATATAAACTAAAACTAAAACAAAAACATAAACAAGAAGATGATGATGAAGATGATGATAATAAGGCGGCCGATGGAAAGGGCTTCCAGAAACTGCGGAAAGTATTCGAGGATAACGTGCACCTCATCACGCCTTTTGAAGCTCAGGTGCTATTGGAGTGGCTTAACCGTGTTGAGCCGGATGTGGTAGAAATGGCCATTCAGGAGGCGGTAAAATCAAATGCCAGGAACATCAGGTACATTGAAAAGGTCCTGATTAACTGGCACAGTAACGGGCTAACTACTGCAGATGCTGTTAAGGGATACTTGAGGGATTACCAAGACAAGAGCAAAGGGGGTAAAGTGGCCAATGCAGCGGATCGGGGAAATATTGTTTCCGGGGACGTCCAGCGATTCTACGCAAGAGGCCTTGATTGAAAATGTACCCTTGTCTCAGGCCGCAGAATTGGGAGCAAAAGTGCCAGATATTAAAAACGAAATCTGCCAGTTTTGTCAGGCAGAGCTTGAACCGGTTGGGATGTTCTTGCGAGTTTTTGGGCCGCGCTGGTATTATCGGGGGCATGCACGATGTAACTGTAAAGATGCCCAGGAGTATTGGCGTAAATACGAAGAAGAGCAGAAGAAAGAGATGTTAAGGCGCGCACAGGAAGAGAAAGAACGGGCTTACCAGGAGAAAATAGCCAGGCTCTTGAAAGAAAGTAAACTGGGCGAAAGATTCATGACGAGGAAGTTTGAAAACTTTCAAGTAACAACCAAGAATAAACAAGCCTATGAGATAGCCTTAAAGTACGCGAAAGAATTCGAAAAATACAAAAAGCAGGGATTAGGACTTATTTTTACTGGCAGTTATGGAACGGGGAAAACCCATCTGGCGGCTGCTATTTGCCATGAACTTATACTGCAAGGATATCAGCCTATATTTGGCACGATGATTAACCTGCTTGAAAAGATTAAGGCAACGTATGATGACGATTATGCCAGGGAGAATGAGGAGCAGGTCATTAACAAGTACATAAATTGCGACCTGCTAATTATTGATGACCTGGGCAAAGAGAGGCCGACAGAATGGGCAGTGGAAAAGTTATATTACATCATCAACTCAAGGTATGAGAAAAACAAGCCAATATTGATCACGAGTAATTATGACATTGAAAAGCTCACTGCTCGTCTTACGGTAAAAGATAACCTGGAAACCGCTGAAGCGATAACTTCCAGGATATTCGAAATGTGCCGAGGTGTGCATATGAATTACGAGGACTACAGGAAGATAGTCTGAGCAAGGAGTGAATAGATTGCTAAACAGAATCATTCTCATTGGACGCCTGACCAGGGATCCTGAGCTGAGGTATACCAATACCGGTAAAGCGGTGGCCAGATTTACTCTAGCGGTAGATCGGCCTTTTAAGAACCAGGCTGGTGAACGGGAAACCGATTTCATCAACCCATGCAATATTTTAGCAAAAACCAGGGTTAGGTTGGTGGTGCTAACATGAACCGACAACCAAGGCTTATAATAGTTCCCTGCACGCTCGATGAGGCCAATGCCTTTATCAGGCAACATCATCGGCATCACCAACCTCCGCAGGGATACAAATTCTGCTTGGCAGTAGCCGACATGGAAAAAGAAAAAATCGTGGGGGTAGCAATTGTGGGCAGACCGATTGCCCGTCATCTGGACGATGGCTGGACACTGGAGGTAACCAGAACCTGTACTGACGGAACCAAAAATGCTAACTCAATGCTCTTGGGTGCGGCTTGGCGGGCAGCTAAAGCACTTGGCTATAAGAAGCTTATCACCTACACTTTGCCTGAGGAAAGTGGGGCAAGCCTTCGGGCAGTAGGTTGGAAGTGCATAGGGGAAACTGGAGGAGGAAGCTGGAGCAGAAAGAACAGGCCAAGAGTAGATTTACATCCTTTGCAGGTTAAACTCCGGTGGGAAAAAGAAGCCTAAAGGACATTCCGTTTTAGGGGGTTTCATAATGTGCGAGTTGTTAAATAAACTTCATTGGTGGCTTTACTTGAAGCTTATTGAAGGCTTACGTGCGAGGTTAGAACTGGATGAGATGAGATGGATAGACTGGGTAAGGTACTGGATAGTACTTCGATTTCCCTTACCAAGGTAGGTAAAGTTACTATGGACTGGGAATATGTTGGTGACTTCCGCTATCGAATTAAATCCCTGGGTGCAAGCAGTATTAAGTTTGGCCCCTGTGAAGTTTGTGGTAAACCCGCAACAGAAGTGTTTTTACAAATTGAGCAGAGAAAATATCAAAAGCCCAGCGGCGAGATAAGTTATACCCAACACGGATGCCGGGATATGTTTGGACACTATGAGTGTTTGTTGAGAATGCGGAGGAAAGAGGCGGTGTAATAAGTGTGGAAGCTGAAATATGATGGGCCGGTTTTACCTGAAGGACCGTTTTCACACTTAATAAAAAGCCCAAGAAAGGAGCCACCACTAAAACAGCTTACTTTATTTGAGACTCTCGAAGACCAAGTAAGAACCGACATCATCAAGCTAAAGAACAAATTCATTCGTAAAGGTACTGTAATAAAGCATATAGCCAAAAAACATGAGCTGCCATTATCCAAAGCCAAGGCGCTTTATGAAAAGATTGTTGAAGAAATAAGGCACGAGTTGGAGTACGAGTATTACATAAAAAACAAAGACTACTTCGATCTTAACAAGGCCCTGCCAGTAGGAGTGACCTGGTGTAGCACAAGCCAGGGCGGCTGTTCGAACCAGCACGGGGCCTCCAATACAGCCTTACAGGAGGCGGTGAGCATGCAAATATATTTTGGGCGCGGCGCAATGTATGCGAAGGTGGAAGAAGGTGACCAAATCCAGAGAGTACCGATTGAACTTGGCGATAAAACACTTCATCCTGGCCAGTATGTAAAACGGCTGGGGCACAAGAAGCGCTCCAGCTTTGAAATGAAGGACGGGTGGTATTTACGGTACGAAGGCAGGATTGATGAGATACTACTGTTTAGTGTTAATGCAATAGGCACTGAAGGCACTGATAATTTCTACTACGCTTTTGTGCAAATCACTCCGAATGATCTACTTGTCCAGAGTGCACAAAATGCCTTTTATGATGTGCATGTAGAGTGGCTTGAAGTTTACGATGAGGTGCCGATGCAAGAAACTATGCAGCAACTGAGTTTATTCTAACTAACCGGAGGTGTATCTGATGACAAAAAAGAAATCCCCCTGGTCCAATGGGGGGAACCAGCCGAATCGCGATAGAATCGCAAAAGAGCATAGGAGCAAGCTGAAAAGGTTTCAGGACCTGTTTGAAAATCCACTCAAGGTGGTTGATATAAAGCAAGGGGTACTGGTTAGCCGGGACCCGGAACCGGCATATTTCCGCAGCTATACCCCTGAAGAGTGGAAACTGATAGAACGGATAAAGATGGTCCAGGAAGAAAAAATACTTGACGAAATAAAAAGGGCTTGGGAAGAGAGGAAGGCGCGTCGCCTGAAAACCAGAAAGAGGAGGGCAGCTGGATGACGAAAGGCTTATTGGCAGCATACATAGCTGGATTGGTTGTACTTGCTCTCCCGGTAATTGCGATGGAGTTGCAGATAAGACGACTCAGGAGGATTTATGATGAGTTGCGGGAAAGAGGTCTTTGAATTTGTTGTCCCCGGCCGACCAGTGCCGGCCGTCCGGATGACGCAAAGAGGCAAATTCGTGAAGGAACGAGCTCAGCAATATCTGGCCTATAAGGAGGCAGTGGCATGGTACGCAGTCAGGGCCGGGGTTAGGCGGATTAATGGTCCAGTTGCGGTGGAGATTATCATCCACCTTGCTGACAAAAAAGCTGGTGACTGGGACAATTACGGGAAAGCTATAACCGATGCGCTAAACAAAGTGGCTTACAAGGATGATAGGCAGATAGTGGACGGCAGAGTTATCAAGCGGCTCTGCGATAAAGGCGAGGAACGGGCAGAAGTCCGGATATGGAAGGTTGAGGAGGTGGAACAATGTGGCTAACAGCATTGGGCTTGCCAATGGCATTTATGATGGGTTGGATATTAGCAACAATCCGAATGGACAAAAAAGCCCAGGAACAATGCCTGGAATGTATCGCTATGAGGGGTATTGCCCGTTTTGCGGAGGACGAGAACTAAAGGATTACCCGGACTTGGATTTGAGGTGTTGCCTGGATTGCCGGAGGGTGGTTTAAGGATGGACAACCTTTTTCCCTGCAAAAGGTATTTTATGGACGTGGAACATTACAGGCGGACCGGGGAGATAATTCCTGTGACGGAACCGGAGGAAATTCCGCCGATTCCATTAGTTGAACTAATTGAGGCAGAGAACGAGAAGTTGAATAGGGGGGCTGGCGCTGTGCCACAGGATGTAAGGCCCGTTATGGGATTATTCAAAAACGTGGATGACTTGATTGCTGCAATACATAAGGCAGGGAACCCGTATAGATTGTCGCAGGAGATTGGGAAAACTTATGCGACCATTATGTACCACCTGCGCCACAATGGCTATGACTGGGACAGAGAGCAGGGCAAGGTGGTGCCCAAAAAAGAGGTCCAGGAAAAGCCGCAAGAAAAGGAGGGGGAACCGATGACAGAAACCAAAGCCTGCGAATGCGATAAACGGGAACCGATTTGGGTGGTAAATATCAAGAATCCTGGAAAGCCACCAGTCAAGCTAACCTTTATCGATCCTGCAGCTGTTCTGGAATTGTTAACAGTCTTGGGTAAAAGCAAAGAACAAGTGGTCACGGAGGTAGTAACCGGAGCGGCAAACTAGATGAAAGGGGTGGGAGTGTTGAAGATGAAGAGGGCAACGTACAGGCATGTAGAAGCAGAAATATATGCCTACTACGATACGCTAAAAGCTATTGAGGAGCTCAGAAAAGATATTATCCTGGCCGGAGGACAAGACGAACTTGGAGCTGTTGTTGGCGGTGGGTATGCTTCAAGCAAAGTAGAACGCCGAGCAACAAAGCTGGCGGACAGCATATTGTTGCGGGAGATGGAACGAATAACCAGAGCGATAGCGGATGTATACACAAAAACCAAAGAAGAAGTACGCCATGCAATTTGGGTGAAGTATGGACTTGCGATAGACTGGCAACCGCCAGAGGAACTTGTGGCCAAGATGAAAGGGCGGAACCGATTTGATATGTCAGTAAGGGAAATGGCAGACATGATTCCTGTAGCAGAAAGCACTTTTTATGCATATCGAACTGGTTTTGTCTATGGAGTTGCTGAGCGACTGGGCTGGTATTAGCTTAGAGTTTTTTCGGAGCATGAAAGGGGTACAAATAATTTATAATTAAACTAGCGAAGCGAAGCCGCCGCAAGGGCGGCAGCCTGCATGTCCTGTCATTCTTTTCTGCCCCCTTTCCTGGACCGGTCTCATTAGAGGCCGGTCTATTATTTAGAGTAAAAAAGGGTGCTGGTTTTGTTTTATTTAAGACTTATTGAGGTGATAACATGAAATTGCCAAACAAAATCAAAATCGGGGGATTATACCTGGATGTAATCCTGGATGATAGACTAGCTGCTTCTAATGACAGATTTGGAGAATGTGATCATATAAAGGGGAGAATAGTCATTGATGGGGTGCAGCCGGATGATCACAAAGAAGTAACGTTGTTGCATGAGATAATCGAAAAGATAAACTTGGAATACGAATTAGGTCTTGACCACAGGCAGATAACGGCTTTGGCAAGCTGTTTATACCAGGTACTTAAAGATAATGGCCTGGCGTTTGCCTGAGGAGGGTAAGCAGTGAACCCAGCTGAAATTTTAGAAACAGCAGTACTTAACCTTGCAACTGGCGAGGTTTTATATTTCATGCTTCCTCCATGCGAAGCAGTAAAGGCTGCATATTTATACAGCATTGGAGATAAAAACACTTGGGATTATGCCAAGCGGAACGTTGTGATACACTGCGGGCGATATGTTGTCAGTTGCGGCGATTGGACGGCTCGAGTTAAGGAGTGATCGATTTTGGATCCGGCAGAAATTCTGGAAACAGCAAAACAATTACCGGCCATAATTGCCGAAAAGATGGAGGGCGTACCACCGGCAGTAATACTCAAGACCATAGCAGAGGAAATGCAGAAACTTGTTGAAACAATGCAGGAATTAACATAAATCCACCGAATGCTTAAAAGCAGGAGGTGGGGAAAATGACAGAAAAAGAAAAGATAATAAATTATCTTAAAAGCGTAGGAGAAGCAAAAACTATTCAGCAAATTTCAAAAGATACAGGAATTAAACAAATAGTAATTTTATCAATCTTAAATGAACTTCCAAGAGATATTATTGCAATCGAAGTTGAGCCGCTTAACGGAAACAATACCTCTGTAAAGTACAGATATAAAAATTAACCTACAATTAGAGCCTTCGGGCTCTTTTTTCATGTCCAAAAATGTGAGGCAGGTGAGGTGATGTGAAACTTACGGAAAAACAGAAAGCGTTTTGTGATTATTACATTGAGACGCTAAATGCTACTGAAAGTTATAAAAGAGCAGGTTATAAGGTTAAAAGTGAAGATGCCGCTAATGCGGCTGCAAGTAGAATGTTAAGAAATGTTAAGGTTCGCAAATACATCGAGGAAAGAATGAAGCAAAAGGAATCCGAGCGTATTGCCTCCCAGGACGAAGTGTTAGAATTCCTCACTCGAGTTATGCGCGGTCAAGAAACCGAAGAAGTAGTTGGCTTTACTGAAAGTGGCCCGGTTAAAGAAAAGAAAGCACCAAGCACAAAGGATCGGGTAAAAGCAGCGGAGCTTTTAGGAAAAAGATATGCACTGTTTACCGAAAAGGTCAACGTTAGCGGCAACATGGGCGTCGTAATTGTTGATGACATCAAGGCAGATGATAGCGATGAAGATTAAGCTTAGCGATTTGATAGCGCCGTCGTTTTACGAAGTACATCAAGACATAAAGAACAACCGCTACACTCATTACTGGTTAAAAGGTGGCCGTGGCTCGACTAAATCGTCCTTCGTTAGTTTGGAAATAATCCTTGGTCTTATGAAGGACCCTGACGCCAATGCAGTGGCCCTGCGAAAGGTCAAAGAAACAATCAAAGATAGCGTATTCGAGCAATTAGTTTGGGCAATCGAGAAGCTAAAAGTTACTGAGTATTGGGATATTAAACATAACCCGATGGAATTAACTTATCTCCCGACAGGGCAAAAGATTTTATTCCGCGGGGCTGATAAGCCGAAAAAAATCAAATCAATCAAGGTTAGTCGTGGATATGTGAAGTTTATTTGGTATGAAGAAGTAGACGAATTCAATGGCATAGAAGAAATCCGGGTAATAAACCAGTCCTTAATGAGGGGCGGGCAACAGTTTTGTGTTTTTTATACCTATAACCCGCCAAATTCAGTACGGAGCTGGGTAAATGAAGAAGTTTTAATTGAAAGAGCAGACAGAAAGATACATCATAGCACGTATTTGACTGTTCCTCGTGAATGGCTTGGGGAACAGTTTTTTATTGAAGCAGAGCATTTAAGACGGATTAACGAGAAAGCTTACCGGCATGAGTATTTAGGGGAAGTTACCGGAACTGGTGGGGAAATATTCAGTAACATCACAATTCGAAAAATTACCGATGACGAAATAAAAGCATTTGACCGCATCCGCCGGGGGATTGACTGGGGTTATGCGATAGATCCCGTTCACTATACAGTTTGCCATTATGATCGCACTCGCAGGCGGCTTTTTATTTTTTATGAGATTCACCAAGTTGGATTATCAAATCGACGCTTGGCTGAATTAATCAAGGAGGAAAACAAATTGAATTCTCTAATTACCGCTGATAGTGCAGAGCCAAAATCAATTGCAGAGTTAAAGAGTTATGGATTGAAAGTATATGGTGCCAAGAAAGGTCCAGGAAGCGTCGAATTTGGTATTAAGTTTTTGCAGGATTTAGAAGAGATAGTGGTAGACCCGGAAAGATGCCCGAATACAGCCAGGGAGTTTTTGAATTACGAGTTAGAAAAAGATAACAACGGCAATTTCAAAGCCGATTTCCCCGATAAAAACAACCATAGCATTGATGCTGTTAGATATGCGTTAGAAAATGACATGGTTGAACGAAATAGAACGGTGGTAGATAAACCAAAAGGTTGGTGATGACTTTGCTTACAAGTTTAGATTTCCTGGCGATTGGCCAGAAATGGCCGCCTCCGACGGAATTAGAAAGATTGACCTTATACGACAACAACCGCAAATTATTCGAGGGTAAGCACGATCAGGTTTATTCGCAGTGGATTAAACTGCTCCGGAGCGACCAGGCGGCAACACTTGAGATAATTCTGAACTGGCATAAGCGGTTGAGCATACTATGGGCTGATTTACTGCTGGGAGAGCCGCCGAGAATTAGCGCTGGTGATAGGAATAGTTCGGAACAGCAGAACCTAGAACGGTTAATCAGGGAAAACCAGCTCCATAATGTGTCTTATGAGGTAGTTTTAGATACAAGTCGTTTTGGGGTAGGGCTCTACAAAATCCGCTATGACGGTCGGGCAATTATCGAGGCTCAGCAACCGGCAGTATGGTTTCCTGTAGTAAAGACGGACAATGTAAAGGAGATTGTAGCCCACGTTTTGGCTTACACTTACGACGTTGAGGAAAAGGGGCTTTTTGGTACTCGAAAGCAAACCTACCTCAAAGCCGAAATACACGAGCGGGGGAAAATCACCTCCGCCTTATATTTGCTCCGTGATGGGATGATAGCAGCGGAACAGGATCGGGAAGAGGTAAGCACTGGTGTTGATGATTTCCTCATTGTGCCAGTAAACAATATCCTTACTTCTGACCGGGTAACTGGCATGGATGACTACTCCGACCTGGACAGCATTATTCAGGAGTTGGAGATAAGGGTAGCACAAATAAGCCGCATCCTGGACAAGCATGCCGACCCAAATATGTACGGCCCAGATACGGCGCTGGAGAAAGACCCGCAGACGGGGCAGTTGACGTTCAGAGGTGGCGGTAAATACTTCCCGGTAGGACCTGACGAGAAACCGCCGGGATACGTCACCTGGGATGGCCAGCTTGAAGCGGCATTCAGGCAAATTGATCTGCTGATGGAGCAACTCTATATTTTGAGCGAAACCAGCGCAGCGGCATTTGGCCAGCTTAAAAGCGGGCTTGCCGAAAGTGGGAGCGC
This sequence comes from Carboxydocella sporoproducens DSM 16521, assembly GCF_900167165.1. Classification (NCBI taxonomy): domain Bacteria; kingdom Bacillati; phylum Bacillota; class Clostridia; order Eubacteriales; family Clostridiales Family XVI. Incertae Sedis; genus Carboxydocella; species Carboxydocella thermautotrophica. The sequence continues at coordinate 22,092 of NZ_FUXM01000018.1, forward strand.
ACTACGTCGGCTGATGATGGCTCCGCTCGCCAAGGTAAACCGCATCCGTATGCGCTTTGATCCAGCACTGAAAAAAGTCCTGCGACTTGCTTCTGAGCTGGAAGTAGCTCAGGGCAAGCCGGGAGCGGTGAAGCTGGAGAATATCGAGATAACGTGGAATGACGGCTTACCGCAGGATGATAAAGAGCAAGCGGAAGTTCATTCCATACTGGTACAAAACGGGCTGGAAAGCCGGGAAACTGCAATACGGCGACTATTCCAGTTTGAAGCAGACACTTTGAGAGAAGAACTTATGCGGATAGCTGCTGAGGCAAACACACAGGTGCCGCTGATATTTAAACCGGCGATACCACAAACAAAACCGATAACGCCTGAAACTAGTACAGGCGGTGAAGAATAATGCCGCAGTTGGATGAAGAAAAGCTGATCCAGCAACTGATACAGCTTTATCGCTGGGGATTTGAAGAGATTTTGCGCCGGATAATTGAAAAAGAGGCCAAAAAGCAAGCGGTGAGGTATTGGCGAGACCTGCTTAAGGAAGTATACGAGATACTGCAGCAACTTGATACCGAAACAAAGGAATGGGTTGAGCAGGTAGTTGGTCAGGTATATACAAAGGCCAGTGCGGAAACAAGGACGTATCTGCAAGGTTTAGATATCGTAACTAAAGTTGATCCAAACTTTACCCAGATCCACCAGCGGGCCATAAATGCAATAGCTTCCAGTATGATCATGAGTATGCACGACTCCTTTCAGTTCATAGGCCGGCGGATTGACGATGAATTCAGACGCATTGCACTTGAGGAAGCTGGCCGTAAAATGGCCAGCGGGACTACGATTGATGACATGAAACAGAGGTTGATCCAGCGGCTGCTCGACCAGGGGCAAACAGCTTTCGTGGATAAGCTGGGGAGAAAGTGGCGGTTAGATAGCTATGCTGAGATGGTGGCCAGAACGACTACCAGGGAAGCGGCCAGCGCGGCCACGATAAACACCTGCCGGGAAGCGGGACTTGATTTGGTGAAGATAACGACGCATTATCCGACCTGCGAAAAATGTGCTCCGCTCCAGGGTAAGGTATTTAGTATCTCCGGCCAAGATAAACGTTATCCAAAGCTTGAAGATAGATATAGACCGCCAATTCATCCGAATTGTCGGCATTCCTTACATCCTTATGTGAGAGAGCTGGATCCGGAAGCAGATAAGGTACAAAAATACAGCAATACTTCGCTTATCAAAGACCCACGAAGCGAAGAAGAAAAGCAAGCTTACAAAGAAATGCGGGATGCGGTGACAATCGCTACTAACCGGAAAAGGGCAAGAGAAGTGCTTTATAACGAGGTCGCACCGCTGGAAGATAAATTGAAAGCGGCCCGACAGTTGCAACGGTCATACGAGAAGGCTGGGCAAAAGCCCAGAGGCCAGGATGCTGCAATTTTGAAGCATTATCAGGACTGGCTTAAAGAAAATGCCAGGTTCGGTATAATAACGCCAGAAAACGCCCATATTCCTGAGAATAAACTACTTGGTTACGCGCTAAATATGGAACATGCCAAGGGCGGGCGTGACAAGGCTATAGCATTTGAGAAAGCGCTGGGGTATAATAAAATTAACTATCGGCAGTTAATAGAGGATGTAAAAGCAAATTTATCCAAATACCCTGCGGTCTATAAGGGCAAAACGAAGTATGGCGACAAGTATGAGGTAAGGATGGAACTAACAGGCCCGAATGGCAAGACAGCACCAGTTGTTACAGGTTGGCTTATCGAAAAAGAGACTGGGAGACCAAGATTAACAACCATCTATGTTGATAAGAGGTGATGAAAATGATTGTGGAGGAACACGATGTAGTTTTACTGAAAGATGGCAGAGAAGGTACTGTCGTTTACGTTGGGAAAGATCCTCTCGGATACCTGGTTGAGTTCCCGGAAGACGAGGGTGAAGTTGAGGAGATTTCTCCTGACCAGATAGAGAGGGTAACATGGAGAATAAAAGAGCAGTGAAAACCACCCAAGCTAAAATGCAAGGGTGGTTTTGTTATGCCTAAACTACGGCAACGTGCGCCGGTTAAGCACGGAAATTAGAAGGAGGTAGTTTTTTTATGGATGATTTCAACAATACCAATATCAATCCTGCTGACGCCGGGCAGGACGCACAGAACAATCAACAGGCGGAACCTAAAACCTTTACGCAGGAGGACATCGAGCGAATCATCGCCGAGCGCCTCAAGCGGGAGAGAGAAAAATACAAAGACTACGCCGAACTTAAAAAAGCGGCTGAGGAATTGCAGAAACTCAAGGAAGCCCAGATGACGGAGCAGGAAAAGCTGCAGGCCAAGCTCCAGGAATATGAGCGGATCCTGCAAGAAAAAGAGCGAGAGGCCAAAGAAGCGCAAATACAGGCAACCAAGGTAAAGGTATTGACCGAACTGGGCTTGCCACTGGACCTGGCCGGGAGAATTTTTGGCGAGGATGAACAGGCGATTAGGCGGGATGCAGAGACGCTCAAGAAACTCCTGGGCATAGCTTCAAAGCCTATTGGCGGAGGAACCAATCCTACAACAACCAGCAGCGGGATGCAAAATCCCTGGCACAAAGATACTTTTAACCTTACTTTGCAAGGTAAGATTCTCAGGGAAAATCCTGCTTTGGCTCAAAAACTTATGGCTGAAGCGGGGATAAAGTAACGAAAGGGAGGATGATGAACCGTGACCACCAAAATTGCTGATGTAATTATTCCTGAGGTGTTTAACCCGTATGTAGTGCAAAAAACAATGGAACTGTCCGCAATCTTTGGAAGTGGAATCGTGCAGAGAACTGCTGAATTTGACCGGCTGGCTTCCAGTGGAGCTAAAACTATCAATATGCCCTACTGGACCGACCTTACTGGCGCAGATGAAGTGCTGTCTGATACCGGGGCCTTAACTCCTGGCAAAATCGGTACTGACCAGGATGTTGCAACTATTCTGCGTCGAGGCAAGGCCTGGGGCGCCAACGACCTGGCTGCCAACCTTGCCGGTGATGATCCGATGCGAGTAATCGGCGATCTTGTGGCCAGTTACTGGGCGCGCCGTTACCAGGCCACTTTGATTTCCGTTCTGAAAGGCGTATTCGCTTCGGCCAGCATGAACAGCAATAAGCTGGATATTTCTGGCCTGACCGGCGGGGCGGAGAAGATTTCCGCATCCAGCTTCATCGACGCTGTACAGCTTCTGGGCGACGCCAAAGACCAACTGACCGCTGTGATTATGCACTCCGCTGTTGAGGCAGCCCTGGCGAAGCAGAATTTAATTCAGTACATTCAGCCGTCTACTGCCAGCCCGCAGGTGCCTACCTATATGGGCAAGCGGGTAATTGTTGACGACAGCTGTCCAGCCTCTGCCGGAGTGTACACAACCTATATTTTTGGTGCTGGTGCTATTGCTTACGGCGAAGGCAATCCTGTAGGATTCGTTCCCACAGAGACTGACCGGGACAGCCTGGCTGGCGAGGACTACCTAATTAACCGCCGAACCTTTATTCTGCACCCGCGCGGTGTCAAGTGGGTAGGAACTCCTGCTGGTTCCAGCCCCAGCAATGCCGAACTTGAAACAGGTACCAACTGGCAGCGGGTTTATGAACCCAAAGCAATTCGCATGGTCGCGTTCATTCACAAGATCTAAGCGGGGGCAGGTTAATCCTGCCTCCCTTTTTAAATGAGGTGGTAAAATGAGTGTTACGGCATTTAACCGAAAAAGACGAGAGCTAGAGCTGCAAAGACAACAGCAGGAAAATGAAAAAAAATTACAGACAGAGCAGGAAAAAGCACAATTGAAGAAGAAATCTCCCGGCAAAAACTAGAAGGGGTGATGTTTTATGGCCTTGCAGGTAGGAATCAACAGCTATGTAACCCTGAGCGAGGCGGAGGAATACTTTGCCGGGAAACTTTTCTGCGAAGAATGGGAAAATGCAGACAGTTACACCAAGGAAAAGGCATTGATAACGGCGACGAAACGGATAAACAGATTGCCCTTTATTGGCAAAAAGGCAGATCCGGCACAGTTGCTGGAATTCCCCAGAGAGTTTGCCTGGACAAGACAAGCAACTTTCGGATTTACGCAGGAAGAAGAAATAAGCCCGGAGGTAAAGGCAGCTACATGCGAAGAAGCACTAGCACTATTAAAATTTGGGAATAATGCCAGAACGAATGCTCAGGAACAAAATGTGGTGCGGGTAAGTTTTGGGGATGTCAGTGAAGAATATCGAGCCAGCTTAAAGTTACTTAGCAGAGAAGCATTAGAACTGCTAAAGCCATATATTGCCGGGGCGGTGCCAATATGGTAAAGGAATACTTAAGGCAGTCAGCGATATTGCTAAAAAAAACCGGGCAGAATGAATTCGGGGAATCGCTTTTTAGCAGCTTGGCCATCAACGTAAGATGGGAGAACCGAATAAAAGTAATAAGGGATAGCAGGGGCCAGGAGGTAGTCTCCGAGGCCCGTTTCTTTTGCCTGGAAGAGGTTAAGCCAGGGGATAAAATTGAATATGCTAGCCGAAGATGGGAAATTGTATCCGTGACTGAATCAGTAGATTTGAACGGAGCCATAATGTACAGGGTTGCTTACTGTAAGTAGGTGAATTTCAATGGGCAAAGATCTGAAATGGGAAGGGCAATTTATAGCTAAAAAGGTTGACAGAAAAACAGAAGAGGCTTTGCGTATTTGTGCGGCTGATCTGCAAAGGAAAAGTGCTGAACAGGCACCTGTGGACACGGGTGATTTGAGGGCAAACTGTAATGTAAGTAAGTTGACGAAAAGGAAAGGGAAAGCTAGTATTAGAGTTGGGTATAATTTGCCATATGCTATTGTACAGCATGAATCGCTGCACTTTAATCACCCAAAAGGCGGTAAAGCTAAATACCTGGAGGACCCCTACAAAGAAAACTATGAGACCTATAAAAGGATAATTGCGAAAGGAATAAGTGAAGCCCTGAAGTAAGGAGGGGCACATATGCTGATTCGTGATATTGCGGACCTGATACAGGCCGGCGGCGAAGGGACCGTCGGCATTAATATTTTCCTGGGGCAGTTACCGGTAGATCCGGATGGAGCTGTGGCAATTTATCCTACCGGGGGATTTAAACAAACACTTCCTATTCCTGCTGTAAAAGCCACCGCTCAGGTAATAATTCGAGCTTTAGGATATGAGGATGCTTATAACAGAGCATGGAGAATTTTTAGCCTGCTGGACGACGGAGGCAAGGGGAACAAAATTTCGCCTTCTGGCAGAGAAATGGTGATAAAGGCCATGCAGCCGCCTTTTTTTCTGGAACGTGACGAAACTGGCCGGGTGTTGTTTGTTTTTAATATCGAAATTTGGACTGGCAGGGAGGTGGCCGGATGAAATATGTGGCGATGACTGGTCTTGAATATAATGGCAAGCGGGTTGAAGAGGGAGAGATTGTAGATGATCTGCCCAGGAAAAGTGTAAAGTGGCTGTTAGAGCAGGGGCTTGTCCGGCCAGCAGAACCCGATGAGGGAGGTGAGACCTGATGGCGTTTGAACATGGCAGCAAGGCAAAAGTATATTGTAACGGGTACGATCTGACCCCTTGCCTTACCAGCGTTAGTGTTTCTGGAGAGCTGGAGGCAGTTGAGGCCACAACCCTGGGCAGTACCGCCAAAAGCTATGTCCCGGGCCTGCAAGATGCAACCATTAGCGCCGAGGGGATACATTCCCCAGCGGTCGGTGAAATCGAATATGTGGTACAGGCGGCCCTGGGAGCTGGCAACGAAAGCACTTGGTGTTATTATCCGCAAGGAGACGCGCTGGGGGCCCGGGGCTATGGGCTGGCGGCATACTTTACCAGCTATGAGGTAGAAAGCCCGGTTGATGATGTAGTTAGCGTTACTGCTGAAGCGCAGTCGAGCAAAGGGCTGGATAATATAGTGTCTTTACACCAGCTGGCCACCAGAACCAGCACCGGCAGCGGCGGGCAAGTGGATAACAGTGCCGCAAGCAGTAACGGTGGAGTGGCTTATTTGCAGGTAACTGCAGTTAGCGGCGTTAGCCCGTCGGCAACAATTAAGATACAACACAGCGCTGACGGCATCACCTGGGCGGATTTGGCCACATTCGCTGTTGTTACGGCAAGCAACAATGCACAGCGGGTAGTTGTAACCGGAACCGTGAACCGGTATTTGCGGGCTACCTGGACCATAAGCGGGACGAGCCCGAGCTTTACCTTCAATGTTGCATTTGCGAGAAAGTAAAGGAGGAATGAGAAATGGCTTTTGCACACGGTAGCAAGGCGGTATTCAAGGTACAGAACAGCAGCGGCACGCTGACTGATATTAGCCAGTATCTGACCAGCATTTCATTTAGCCAGGAAGCGGAAACGTCTGAAACCACCACCCTGGGCAGCACCGCAAAAAGTTATATCCCTGGCCTACTCGATGCAACTATCAGCATCGAGGGTGTGTATGACCCGATGGTAGATAGCACCCTGGGCGGCATCTTTGGTATGACCAGGACTTTTGAATACTACCCGCAGGGCACCACGACCGGCAACCCGAAATTTACCGGCACCTGCATTTTGACCAGTTACAATCCGGAGACTGCCGTTGATGAGGCCGGCACCTTTAGCGCTGAATTCCAGGTTAGCGGTGCCGTTACTCGGACAACCGCTTAATAATTAATAAGGGGGTTTATTTGTGAGTAAGTATTTGGCTTTTGAGGATATTATCAATAAACCAGATCTTGATGAAAAAGAATTGTTTGTGCCCGAATGGGATGGCTATGTTAAAATTCGCGGACTTACTAAGGCACAGCAGCAGGCTATGCGGCGGCAGGCCAGCACTGCAAATGGCCAGATTGACACCGACAAGCTGGAAACAATCATGCTGGCCAGCTGTTTGGTGGAGCCAGCAATCACCATGGATCAGGCAGAACAGCTTAAAAACAAATCTGCCGCAGCGATTGACCGTATTCTGCGGGAAATCCTGGAGCTGGCCGGACTGACCGAAGAAGCACAAAAAGAGGCTATGAAATCCTTTCGTCCTGGGGTTTAAGGACCCCAGGCGATACCCTGATGAGTGGGAAAAAGTTTTCACGTTTCGGCTGGCCCGGGACCTGGGCATGACTGTTGCGGAGCTGGAACGAAAGATGAGCACCCGGGAATTCGTGGAATGGATAGCATTTTACGCAGCGGAGGCCAAAGAGCGGGAAGCCGAGCATAAAAAGGCCGAGCAAAAAGCCAGGGCCAGCAGGCTGAGGAGGCGATAATGGATGGCACAGGTTGGCGAATTGTTTGTCCGTTTGACGGCCCGGACATCGGACTTCCATCGGGCGTTAGATGAAGCCAAGGAAAAGCTAAACAGGGTAGCCAGCAGCGCCGGCGAAGCCTCCGCAGCTGCAGCTGCTTTTGTTGGCGCTATTAGCGCTGCGGCAGCTGCGGCTGCTGGTTTTGGCATTAAGCTGGCGGCCGAATGGGAACAGACGGAAATGGCTTTTACTACACTGTTAGGAAGCGGGGAGAAGGCGAAGGCCTTTCTGGAGGATTTGGATGCTTTTGCGGCCAGAACCCCCTTTGAACTGCAAGGTCTAACCGAGGCCAGCAGGAAACTGCTGGCCTTTGGCTTTAGCGCAAAGCAGATTATCCCCATGATGACCGCTATCGGGGACGCAGTAGCGGCCCTGGGCGGCGGGCAAGCAGAGATAAGCCGGGTAACGTTGGCTCTTGGCCAGATGCAGGCCAAGGGTAAGGTATCGGCCGAGGAAATGATGCAGTTGGCGGAACTGGGGATACCAGCCTGGGAAATGCTGGCCCGAGCTATTGGAACAAGTATCCCGGAAGCAATGAAGCTGGCAGAAAAGGGGGCAATATCCGGGGCTACCGGAATAAATGCTATCCTGGCGGGCATGGAAAAGCGTTTCGCCGGGGCGATGGATAAACAAAGCAAGACCATGCTGGGCTTATGGAGTACCATAAAAGACCAGCTAATATTTATAATGCGTTCTGTCGGGCAGGAGCTAATTGATGCATTTGGCATTAAGGACATTATGCAGCAGGTGGCTAATGAGCTGGGCAACCTAACGGCACGAATAAGGCAGCTTAAAAATGAGGGACATAGTTTGCGGGAGGCTATAATGGGGGCATTCTCCCCAGAGGCCAAAATACTGGTTGTGGCCTTAGCTGGGGCTATAGTGGGTGCTTTGGTCCCGGCCTTGTTATTAGCAACAAAAGCGGCTATAGCATTACTAGCATCTCTCGGACCGTTTATGCTACAGGGCGCTGCTATTGCTACAACCGCTTACCTGATTTACAAAGCGTGGAGAGATGCTGGGGGCGGAATAGCTGCAGTTGGTGTGTTTATACTGCGAGTGATCGGGTCTGTGGTACGGATATTGAGCTTGCTTATTCCTCCCCTGGCCGGGGTAGCAGATCGTATATTTGCGTACAGTAACACTCTGGGACAAGCAAGCAATAAAACAGCTGAAGTAGGCAACAAGATAAAGCAACAACAACAAGCCATCGCCGGGGCTGGGCAAAAAGCAGCGCAATCGCAGCAACAGTTAGGCAAAGCGGTCGAGGGGGCTGGCAAAAAAGCAGGCAAAAACCTGCAGGCTTTTGACCAGGTTTACACCCTGCAGGAGGACATGGCAGAGGCGGCTAGCGGAGCTGCGGCGAATATGGCGATGCCACAGGTAGCGGCTCCCAATATTGCAGCTCCAAAAATCCCGGACCTGAGTCAGGCTACCGGCCCTATAGGTGAGCTGGCAAAGAAGTGGGACGAGCTGGCAGCAGCAATGGAGAAGGCCAGACCTATCCTGGAGGCGATCGGGTATATTGTGGCTGCATTAATGCTGGGTAAATTTATTAAGCTTGCGGCCGAAGTGGGCAGCTTTATCGGGAAGCTACTGCCGCTGGGCAGAATAATGCAGTTTATAGCTGAAATACCGCTGGTAAAAAGGTTGTTAGATATAAGCTGGGCATTAGGTTTATTTGGGCGCTATGCATTGGCTGTGGTAGGATATGTGGCAAGGATGGCAGCAAGTTGGATAGCCGCAATCGGTCCAATCGGGTGGCTAATCGCAGCCGTTATCGCGTTGGCGGTTGTAATATACTTTTACTGGGACGAAATCAGTGCCTGGACAAAGCAAAAATGGTCCGAATTAACTGCTTGGCTGAGCCAGACTTGGGGAAATATCAAAGCATGGGCAGACGCAAAATTTAACGAAATCGTTAATGCTATTGCCCAGGACTGGGAGAAAATCAAAACAGGCGCAATAAACGCCTGGAACGCAATTGGGAATTATCTGAGCCAGGCTTGGGAGAATATAAAATCCTGGGCAGCCCAGAAGTTTTTAGCTCTTGTTACGGGCATTGGACAGTTATGGGCTGACTTAAAAACAGGGACGGTCGAGAAGTGGAACACCATAGCAAACTATCTCTCCCAGGCGTGGGACAATATCAAATCCTGGGCCGGGTCAAAATGGGGGGCGCTGACAGATACAATAAAGAGCAGCACAGCAGCAGCAACCCAGTGGGTAGCGGACAAATGGACAGCCGCCAAAAACACCATTAGCGAGCTATGGGACAGCTTAAAGCAGGCCACTAAAAGCAAATGGGACGGCATTACCGGGGTGCTAAAGTCTGCTGTAAATGGCATCATTGGTTTTATCAACAAGCTAATCGATGTATGGAACAGCCTTAAATTTACCGTTCCCAAAATCACGCTGCCGGGCGGCCGGTCCTTTGGAGGCTTTTCTGTTGGGGTAGTACAACTTCCGAAAATTCCTTTCCTGGCCAAGGGCGGTATTGTCACCGGGCCAACTTTGGCGATGGTTGGCGAAGCCGGCCCGGAGGCAGTTGTTCCCTTAAGCGGTTCGCGGGGCGCCGCCTTTGCGGACCAGATCGCACAGGCAGTATATGTTGCAGTCCGGGACGCTTTGCGGATGCACAGCGCAAGCAATAGCGGGGAGCACCGGCAGCAGGAAATCGTGCTTGAGATAGATGGCAACCGCATCGGCCGGGCGTTGTTCCCGGCGCTGACCCGGGAAAGCCAGCGGCTGGGCCGCACCGTAATCATAGGGGGGTGATGGCATGGCGCTGGTTACAATTAACGGGCGGGCGATCGCAGACCCGTCGGACATTGAGGTTGGGCAGTACCGCATTAGCAAGGCAGAGCGGACCGCTGCTGGTAAAATGATGATGGAGATTATCGCCATCAAGCGGTCTGTTACGATTAAATACAACCTTATCGAGGAAAGTAAACTTAAAACAATCCTGGATGAACTGGAAAGCAAGACATTCCACACCCTGACTTACCCTGACCCACAGGGGAGCGGCGGGACAAAGACCATAACTGTATATGTGGGTGACATAAAAGAGAACGCCTGGCAGACCGTCGGGGGCGTTAGGTACTGGCGGGATGTTAGCATAGGGCTGGTGGAGCAATAATGCGGCAAGTTAGCAACGAGTTTATGCAAGCTATGGCGGCGGTGGAACGACGGGTCCTGGGCAGGGTGCAGGTTGACTACACGGACCCCTTCCTGGATCAATCTATTACCTGCACAGCAAATGAGCAGGCGAATATTTCTTATCCTGCTCAAACAGCAGACGGCGTAGCAGAACCATTTGCAAAAATAGCGGCCCTGGACGGGGCATGGGTACTGGACGGCACCTTTGCCTTGGCGCCAGGGCCGGGGGAAGAGGAGCTAATGCAGATGGGCTGGTGGGGGAGTCAGCTGGCCGATGCTGGGGGCTATTTTAGCCAGCCCTATCCGACCCTGACAGTATCTTTTTTTGGTCGGCCAATAACCCGGCTGACCGTGGTTGGGGACAGCAAGCGGGGCGAATATCCGGCTGATTTTACTATTCGGCTGTATAATGGCACGACTTTATTGTACACGGAACAGGTGACTGGAAACACGCAGATAAACTGGGCCAAAACCCTGGGGGCGCCTGTAACCCAGGCAAACAAAATGGAGTTGGAAATAAGCCGCTGGAGCCATCCGGGGCGGCAGGTCAAGATAACCGAATTTTATACCAGCATTAGCGAGATTTATGAGGGCGAGGACCTTATCAGCATATATTTGCTGGAGGAAAGAGAAGTATCAAACAGCAGTTTGCCAGTGGGCAACATAAGTGCTAACGAAATAACTGTCAAGCTGAATAATGCCAGTCGGAAGTTTGATGCAGACAATAAACAAAGTCCGCTATATCAGCTGCTTAAACCTAACCGGCGAATAAGAGCCTGGCTGGGGGCACCGCTGGAGGGTGGCACCGAATGGGTGCCGCTGGGGACCTTCTGGTCCGGAGATTGGAAGGCGCCCAGGGATGAGGTGTATGTGGAGACCACCGGCCGAGACCGGCTGGAACTGCTGAGTAAAAGCACCTTCAAGGGCACCCAGGTCTGGCAGAACATAACCCTATACCAGATGGCGGAGGCGATCTTGCAAGATGGCGGGCTGACGCCAGGGGAATATTGGCTTGACCCGGCGCTGACAGAACATACAATTCCGTATGCCTACCTGGGGGACATGAGCCATCGGGAGGCCCTGCGGAAAGTAGCGGAGGCTTGTTTGGGCCAGGTGTATTGCGACCGGGATGGTGTGGTTCGGCTGGAAACGATGGAATATATATACCAACGCGCCAGTCAATACCTACTGCCCTTTTTCAGCGCAGAGGTCGGGCTAAGCATTAGCAAGGATGATTATTATAAATTGGACCGGCCCACAAAATGGGGGCAAATCGCAAACCTGGTAGAAGTAGAAACGCAGCCGCTGCTGCCCAAAAGTGCCGAAGAAGTATATCGCAGTAATGATCCGATAAACGTTGGTCCGGGCCAGCAGGTACAGGTTATTGCGTATTACAATAAAACACCCTGCATAAATGCTATGGCCGCACTGCAAGGGGCAACGAATACGGTTATAGCGGCAGCTCAGTATTATGCCTGGGGTGCAGAGCTGACCCTGCAAAACAGCGGGCCGACGGGGGAACAGGTAATAATTACCATTACGGCCCAGCCGCTGGAGGTGGCAAACAAACAGAAGGCCATCGCTCGGGATGATAACAGCATTACCGAACATGGCCTTATTCGCTATGTGTATCCTGGCAATCCGCTGGTACAGACCTTGACGATGGCGCAGCAAATTGCAGACCGGCTGCTGGCCAGCTTCAAGGATCCAAGGCGGGATATAGAGCTGGAGTGGCGAGGTAACCCGGCGCTCGAATTAGGGGATGTAGCTAATGTCGAGGGGGGCACGACCTGGGAACCCTTTGCTGTTGTAAAGCAGGAGTTGGAGTTTGCGGGGGCTTTGCGAGCGAAACTAAGTGCAAGGAGGTTGTGATTTTGAGTTATGCAGATAACACCTTAAAACTGGATGCTAACGGGCGTCCTATACCACAGGCATATAACCCGGTGCTGGACGACTTCGAGGAAGTTACCAGTTACGGAAAACAGTTAATTGTAGGCACCCTGCAGCAGCCCTGGCGGGAAGACTTCCCTGGAACTGGACTGAACACAAACTGGCAGGTGGTGCAGACCGGTAGCGGGCATACCATATCCGTGGCCAACAGCGTATTAAGTATAGCGACTGGGACCACGGCCAACACCGAGACCATCATCCGCAGCACCAAAAAGTTTACTATACCTTTCCGGGTCTGGTTTATTGCTTATCTTTCGCAGCGCATAGCTAATCAGGAGTTCTACCTAGAGGTAGTTAACGAGGCTGGGGATATGGTGGCTCAGTGGCTGTTGGACGGCACTTCGGCCACGAACGGTAAGCATAATGTCGCTAATGCCGGCACTTATGGCGGAGCAATATCGATGACCACCCTATCATCCGCAAGTTATACCATTTTCGAGATTGAGCTATTCCCGGATGAGACTTATTTTGTTAGTAGATATGCTGACAGCACAAGCTCGAAAAGTTATGTCGGCTGCCGCACTCGCTTAATCCCTGACCTAACGCAAGAGTACTATATCCAGATACGGGCCAAGAACCTATCCACAGCGCCGGCCAGTAGCACCACATTATACATTGATGCAGTGGTGGTACAGGACATCAGCGAACTGACGGCAGAAATTACCGGAGGTCGGGGCGGCGGTGGGGCTTCGCAGAGCATTTCTGTTTATGCTCCAGCCGGTGTGTCTGCTTATATGCGAAATAGACGAACGGTTTACACGGACAGCACAACAGCATTAGCAGCCAGCGCAACCTATACCGGCTCCACCCGGGACCTGGGTACTGACGGAAACAATTACCCAGCTTTTGCTATCGCCCGGGCCTATGCGGATCAGCCCGGGACCTTATACATTGAGCAGTCCCGGGACGGAACCATTTGGCGGTCGGCAGTGGGGGACAGCATTGCTCTTGCTGCCGGGGAAACACGCACGCTGACGGTGCGATTGCTGGCCAGATACTGGCGTGTAAAATATGTAAATGGCGCAACGGCCCAGGGCAGCTTTGAGCTAATTAGCAGCACTTCGGAGGTGTAGTAAAATGGCGCAGTTTTTAGAAGGTTATGCTTTTGTGGAATGTGGCTATTGCAGGGGCAAGTTCCAGGCTCTGAAAGAGTACGACTACGGCCTGGATACCGACCAGGAGGCGCTGGGCCAATTGGTGCAGGCACATTGGGCGCAATGCACTGCAGAAAACCCATACATTGACCCTAATGGATATTATGGGGAGTGATTGCTGAATGGGCAGCGCACCGAACAACTACCAGAACCCTAAAACTGACTGGGCCGCCGGGAACATCCCGACGGCCTCTGATTTTAACCGCATTGAGGGCAATATTCTGGCGGTGGAGGAGAACGCCAGGACCATTGACCCGGCCCAGGCACCGACGGGGAACAGCGGCAGCTTGCGGCAATTTTTGGACTGGCTGGCGAACAGGGTCAGGGCAATAACGGGTAAAGCAAACTGGTACGATAACCCTGACATAACCCTGGCTTCTCTGGCCGCACACAAGAGCAGACATGCCACAGGGGGGCCGGATCAACTTACTCCGGCCGACATTGGAGCGGCAAGTCAAGCGGCCCTGGACGCCCACGCAAACCGCACCGACAACCCGCATAATGTTACTGCTGCGCAGATCGGGGCCAGCAATATCCTGGCGCAGCTGCAAACGGTGGACGGCCCAGGAAGCGGGTTGGATGCGGATACAGTGGATGGGGTGCATTTAAGTGGGCTGGCCCAAATAAATAATAACCCGGCGAGTATTATTCAGCCGCTTAAAAAAGTGTGTTATTTGGGGGTTACTTTGTCCAATTTGTTTGTTGACGATAACTATATATACGGTATTTACGGGCTTACCCTTTACAAAATAAACCGGACTGATTACACATATAGCACTATTGGTAATGTGCCTGGAGGGGTACAAAAACTAATAGTAAAGGATGGCGTGATATATATTGCATATTTATCAAGCAATATCCTATATATAGCGAAACATTATGATGGTAATTGGGTAAATTTAGCGAGTGTGTCGTCATATTATGGAAGCAGTGGGTATTTTAATGGGATATGCTATGATTACAACAATCTTTTGCTGGCAATAGATTATTATTCTGGTTCGTCCAGCACTTATGGGCGGGTAGTTATATACAATATAACAAGCAACACCTTTACAACTTATCCGTCGATTAATATGTCAACGGCTTTTTATAATGGAGACCCCAGCACTGGGGTTTACTTTGACGCTACAAATAATACAATATATGCCTTTGACTATACCGGTTACAGAATGCCGGCAAAAGTAGTATTTAATAGTAGTTATGATCAAGTGGTGAGCAAAAGTCTGTTAAATTTTATGGGTGGACCACATGTTATGGCCTGGAATTATATGGGCAACAACAGGTTTTTTGTAATTTCAGGCTCTGAAGATTATTCGCGGCATAGGTCAACACTATTATGGGATTTTGTAACAGGAGATTACACATTGTTGATATTTCCTCCATTTTACTTGATGTCGGGATATTCATGCTATTGTACTGAAACTGATTTTTATATGGCGATAAATAGTGCGCTTTATCATTATCGTTTGCAATAGAATAGGTGGTGATGTTAATGGAGGTAAATGTTAAAAAATCCGATAGAGGGTATGTCGTGGTTATAAAAGATGATGAAACAACTATTGCTCAGGATATTAAGCCTTTTGTCGAAGGTTATCAGCCCATCGAAACTGAGGAAGAAGCCAGGGCTATTGCCGAGCAGCTTATTCAGCACCTTCAAGAGGTCAGAAATTCCAAGCCGCCAATTAACCCTTATGAATACGCTGAAAAGCGACGTCAGGAATACCCTCCAATCGGCGACCAACTGGATGCTCTCTGGAAATTACTTGAACCGCCGGCCGGGACGGAGGCGCATGAATTAAAACAAAAAATACTGGCTATAAAGGCCAGGTATCCGAAGCCGATTGCATAGCGGCTTTTTTATTTTGCTTGGAAGGAGGCCGGGAGATGTCGGACCAGGAAATCAGACAAATAACTGATAGGCTGAATGAAATAAGTCAACGCATGGCAAGAATAGAGGAGCGCTTGAGTATAGTGCCTCTTTGTGGGTCGGACTGCGCCCGGGGTAAAGCAGCGGAGCTAGAGAGGCGGCTGGTCATTCTGGAGCAAGACAAAAGCTGGATATACAAAACCATCATTGGCGCCGTTATCGGGGCTTTTTTGGCACTCATTTTAAAAGGAGGGGTCTAAGGTGGAATACAAAATTATTACGCCGCAAATAAATTGGAAGGACCCGGCCGACTTAAAGCCGCTGGACAAGAAGGCGGTTATCGGCATTGCCTTGCACCATATGGCAAACCCTAATTGGGGCTTTTGGGATGTGCACCGGGCACACCAGGCCAGGGGCTGGAATGGGATCGGTTATAATTTCTGGGTGGCATTTGACGGCACCATTTATCAGGGCCGGGGGTTTAACGTTGGCGCTGGTGTTCTGGGTCATAACGAGCAGCTAATCAGCATCGGCTTTCAAGGCGATTACGAGCATACGCAAACTATAATGCCAGACGCGCAATTTAATGCAGGCGTCTGGCTTATTAATTGGCTCAAGCAGCAACTGCCGAATATACGCATTATTCATGGTCACAAATACTGGGCGCAGACTGCCTGCCCTGGGCAACATTTCCCCCTGACCGAAATGGCCCTTGGCCGCTGGCGTGGGCAGCCGCCAGCGCCTAAACCGGGGGACCAGCTGGTCGAGGCGGTAAAGGTATTACAGGCCCAAGGCATTATTAACAGCCCTCAATACTGGCTTGATCATGCCAGGAAAGGTAAGCTGGTTGAGGGCGATTATGCTGGGACACTGATCATGCGGATGGCCGAAAAATTGAAAGGGGGTAAATAATATGTTACCTATCGAGTTAGTAATGGCCCTGACCGTAGGGCTGGTGGAAAGCATAAAGCAGACCATACCTGTGCCAAAACATTGGATCTGGCTGCTGGTTTTAGGTATCGGGGCTACATTAAATGCTGCTAATGCCTTTGCTTTTGGCGGGGACGTTGTCGCAGCGGTCCGGGATGGGATAATTGCAGCTGCAACCGCCAGCGGGGTTTATGGCCTGGCTAAAGCAGCAATAAAAGGAGGCGGCGGAGATGCCGGCGACAGGTAAATGGTATGGCCAGGCGCTGTTGAAGGCCCTGAACAAGGAAATTGACTGGGACACTGACGCCATAAAGGTAATGCTGTGCAGCAGCGCGTATGTGCCAGATCAGGATAACCATGTATACTTAAGCAGCATAACCAACGAGGTAACCGGGACTGGTTATACAGCTGGTGGGCAAGTGCTTACAGCGAAAACAATAACCTATGATGCCGTAAACAATAAAATAATCCTGGATGCAGCTGATATTACGTGGCCTAGTGCGACAATCACTGCAAGATATGCAGTGTTATATGTCGATACCGGTAACCCTGCTACAAGTCCGCTGCTGGGCTATGTGGACTTCGGGCAGGATGTCAGCAGTACCAACGGCAATTTTACGATTGCATGGGATGCAGCAGGTATATTTACCATTACTGTTGGATAGCGGTGATGCGCTATGCAAGAACTAATTAGCAAACGCACCCGCAATAGCAAGCACTATCTGCGGCCAGATGGGAAAATTGAGGCGCACATATATTCCGGGGATGTGCATTACCATGACGGAAATAGTTGGCAGGAAATCGTGGGGGACTGGGAATACGAGCCGGGATTTGGACACAAGGTAAAGCGGGCAGGATACAATTTGCGTATCCTGCCTGGGTACATCCGTTTTGGGTTTGCACCGAAAATTTATGTTGATTACAGATTACCTGCCGGAACCAGGTCCATATCTGGGCGTAAGCTGATAATAACGGAAGCATGGTCTAATGCCGACCTGGAATATACTAACGGTACAACTGGGATTAAAGCGGATATAGTACTGAAGGGCCCAGGCCATCCCGCAGAGTTTCGCATACCAGCATATCCTAAGGGCTGCAACATGGTGCAATTCGGCCAGGAAATAGTTTTTGAAGCAGGTGGGCAACTGGTAGGTAGAATTCCTGCACCATTTGCGTTAGATGCAAGCGGAGAGGTAGGCCCAGTTACGTTGCAGTTGGATGGCAATGAGATTGTCCTGATACCGGACGCCAGCTGGCTGGCCAATGCCACTTATCCTGCCCGGATTGACCCGACCACTACGTTACAACCATCCAGCCAGGATGCGTATATATGGCAGAGAAACTCAACAACTAACTACGGTGCTACCTCAATTATTCGAGTTGGCTGGAACTCTGCCTATGGGGTGCCTTGGCGAGGGCTGGTACAGTTTGATATTTCCGGGATTACTGGGGATATTACTTCTGCCACATTAAGTCTGTACGCCTATACCGTATCTGGCTCACAAACGGTTAATTTGCATAAGGTTACCAGCGCATGGTCTGAAAGCACAATCACTTGGAATACAGCCCCAGGTTTTGATTCTTCAGTAGTAACTGCAAAAAATATTTCCGCAGTGGGCTGGCAGGACTTTGATATAACAGTTTTAGTGCAAGGCTGGAAAACGAACGGGAATAATTTCGGTGTCCTGTTAAAACAAGACACCGAAAGTAACAGTAATTACTGCGATTTTGCCAGTAAAGAATACACTACAGATACAGCTTTGAGACCAAAGTTGATTATAACCTACACAACTCCGTCAGTTGACGCAAGCATTAATACAACAGCAGCAACCGCACTCGCAGCAGTAATCGCTGCTAGTGCTAACGGAGGGGCAAATATTGCCGGGGCTGCAGCCAATTTGGTAGCAGGTGCCCTCATTCCAGGAATAAGCGGAAATGCTGGAGTGGTGCCAGGAGTGGCAGGTGCAGGGGCTCTGGTCAACACTGTGGCTGCAAGCGGCCAGGCAGAGGTTATCCCAGGCCCGGGGCAGGCCATGATAAACGGATTTTTGCCTCTCAACAAAGCCGAGGCATGGGTGCAAGGCGCAATTATATCTGCTCTGGCAAGCAGTTTGGCGCCAGCAATTATAGCTTTTGTACCCAAAAAGAAATCGCCAGCGTACAGCTGGCGCGAAATGCTGGAACGGCACATTTACAAGGAGCTGCCGGATAGATATGTCGCTAAAGAACTACCCAGCCGTTACACCTGGAAGGAGCTGAATTGAATGGGCCGAGTAATACAAATCGGGGAAGAACGGGAGGTCGGAGTTGAAATAACTTCAGCGGATGGCAGCAATTTTTCTATAACCGCTACCTATGAGTATAAAGATGCTGCCGGCAACGTGCTGGCCAGCGGACCAGCGCAGGTGGATGGGCATAAGGTGTTTGTACTGCTGAAGCCGACTGTGAGCAACAGGAGTCCTGTAGTATTTACTGTGCAGGTAACGCCGCTGGACCAGCAAGGCCAGCCTGATCCCGGCAAGAATGCAGAGAAGCTGATTATACCAGTGCCAGTTATTGTTCCGTGACAGACGGCAGAAAGAACGGCTTTTCTGCGCATTTTGTCGAATATTGACGAAAATCAAATGAAGGATTTATCTGCTTTTTGGCGAATATACTGAAACAGAATGAATAATATATTCAGATAATATATTCAGTAGAGGGATATGAAAATGCAAAGTTCAGTAACAATTAATAACGAAAGCGAACAGACACAAACAAAGGAATATTGTTTATACTGTATGTATGCTTATCAATCTCCTGATAAGCCTGGGTTTATTGCTAATTTAGGGTTCAGGTTTATTTATACGCTTCTTGCTTGGATTTTATTAGGATATAAGAATTCGGCAGGTTCTAGTTTTTTTGTTTCATTATTATTTTTTGTTAGTCCTTTGTGCGTTGACTATCTTAAATTTGAGCCATCAGAAAAAATAAGAAAATATTTTAAGAAAATTAGTTTGTGTATAACTTTTTTCTGGGTTATCATTGGAATTTTAGGAGTCTTTGAAATTATTACTTTAAATAACGAATTACATATTCAATTAAGTAAAGATTTTATTGCGTTTCGTAGTCTAAATATAAATATTAGCTTATTATATGTTTGGTATGCACTTATGGTAAATGTAATAATTACTTTGTTAGATTGGATTATTTGTGAATATCCAGCAGAAAACGCAAAAAAATGGGCAAATGAATTCAACTCATAATTTTTATCAAAAGAGGTGATAAGTATGATAGTCGACAACTTTCTTTATGTTTTAATTATATTATATTTAACACTTGCTCTTGGCATCTTTATAAAAATCTATTTAAAAGGAGTACGGGGTTTTACACTGTTTATTCATCCGTTTATTATGCCTATAATTATTTTCGATTCTGGAATAAAATTTGCTTTTCATGAAGCAATTAAACAAGCTACACCATGGCAAAAATTAAGGGTCTTTATTTTGCTTTTTAAAGCTGTAATTATAATGTTTCCAATAATAGTAGGTGTTTCTGGAAAACATATTTACGATACACAACTTGAGATAGCAGAAAAAATGAAAAAAAGAAAACCAAAAGAAAGGCGCTTACATCTTCGTGAACAATTAAGCGATCAAAATAAATTCACAAAGAATTTTTTGAAGCAACAGCATCATATGTATTGCCATTAAAAATAGCTAGCTTTATCCCGGCCCTCCGGGGCTTTTTTTGTTGCTGGTAATCAACCTCTTTAGGCAATATCAACATACCATACA
>NZ_FUXM01000019.1 GCF_900167165.1 Carboxydocella sporoproducens DSM 16521
TTCTGTTTCTTCATTTTCTAACTTCAGCAGTTCTGTTTGGGAGTCCAGCAGGGCCTGTGCTTTAAGTCTGGCATCATCCGCATAGCGGGAGTTCAGCCCGAAAAGTTCTTGGCCTGACTTCTTGATTTCATGGCGGGAAACACCTCCCAGGAGCCGGTTAAAGGCCCACCGCATACAAGCACAGAAGAGACGCATCTCCGTAGTCAGCGGATCTTCTTCGCCCCGGCTCCACTTCGAAGACCGGTGAGCCGGGTAAATCTCTGGAAAAAACTCCCCGCACACAGTTATGCTAATTTGTTCTTCTCGTGTTTCTCTGGCATTCCTGATCAACTCCCGAAAACCCTGCCGGACTTTGTTGCTTCTCCAATGGATAATATTCCATGCTTTTATAATAGTAAAATAGTTAGGTACAATCAATTATAGTATAGTTTTCTGAAGCTGCTGCATACCTCCCTTGCTCTCCCTCATTATATACAACCAGAGCCAGCAGAAGCAAGTAACCCCCTGCCAGTGGGCAGAGGGTCACTTTATTATGATGCCGCAGTGGTAGTCGCTTGTTTGGCTGGTACGGATTCAACCACTTCCACTTCTACGTCCTCGACCTGCATCCTGGGTGCAATCACTGCGGCAATAATAGTATCGGGATCCTGGGCAATCTGGCAACCAGGCGGAACAGGGATATCCTTGACCCGGATCATTCCGCCTATTTTCAGGTGACTGATGTCAATGGTGATTTCCGCCGGAATATCCTGTGGCAAACATTCCACTTCCAGCTGGCGAACATTAAACTGAATAATGCCCCCGGCCTTTACCCCCTGGGCTTCTCCCACCAGGTGCACCGGTACCTGGGCATGAACTTTGCGGTTTGTTTCCACCTTTTGCAAATCCACATGCAGGAGCTCTTCCGTAACAGGATCCCACTGCACTTCCTTGATCAAAGCGTCAATAGGGCCCGTAGGCAAGCCGGAATCCAGTCTCAGCAAGCGGGTACGGCCGCCCGGACTGTTGAGCAGTTGCCGCAATTGTACTTTATCCACTGCGACCAAAATACTGCCATCAATACCATTACCATATACAACTCCCGGCACCCAGCCGGACCTGCGCAGGCGGCGATTATGCCCTTTTCCGTCTCTCTCCCGAATTCTGGCTGTCAGATTTTGACCAGTCAATGACTACACCTCCAAAAAAATAATACCAGCACCATTTGTTTGTGCTGGTATTATGCCCGTTTTAGATAAGTATTATACCTAGTCGAACAGCATACTCACTGACAGGTCCTCATGAACGCGCAAAATGGCTTCACCCAGAAGCGGCGCAACTGACAGGACCTTGATTTTGTTGCTGCGTTTTTCCTCTGAGAGGGGAATGGTATTGGTTACCACCAGTTCCTTGATGGGAGAGTTTTCAATGCGGGAGATAGCGGGACCGGATAAGACCGGATGGGTACAGCAGGCATAAACCTCTTTCGCCCCCCGCTCAATCAAGGCCTGGGCACCCAGGGTGATAGTCCCGGCGGTGTCGATGATATCATCGATCATGATCACTGTCTTGCCTTCGATATCGCCTATGATGTTCATTATCTCTGCTACATTCGGTTCCGGCCGCCGTTTGTCAATAATGGCAATGGCACTGCCCAGCCGGTCAGCCAGAGCCCGGGCCCGGGTTACTCCGCCCAGGTCAGGGCTGACAACAATAGCGTTCTCCAGGTTCTTGTTGCGGAAATATTCGGCCAGGATGGGAACCCCGGGCAAGTGGTCCACCGGAATGTCAAAAAAGCCCTGAATCTGACCAGCATGTAAATCCATGGTCATTACCCGACGAGCTCCCCCGACGGTAATCAGGTTAGCCACCAGTTTGGCAGTAATGGGATCCCGGCCCCGGGCTTTTCGATCCTGCCGGGCATAACCGTAATAAGGAATAACGGCAGTAATGCGGCGAGCAGAAGCCCGACGCAGGGCATCAATCATAATCAGCAGTTCCATCAAATGGTCATTGGCCGGGCTACAGGTGGGCTGAATGACAAATACATCCGCCCCCCGTACGCTCTCATTGATTTTGACCACGATTTCGCCATCACTAAAGCGGGAAACCTGAGCTTGTCCCAGATTAACCCCCAGATATTCGGCGATTTCCGCTGCCAACGCCGGGTTGGCATTACCGGTAAAAATTTTCATCTGGCGCACACCCATGATTTATGCTTTACCTCCTTCGATTGCTTCGCGCCGAGCTTTAGCCCAGCCTTCCCGGTTTTTTTGCGGCGCCCGGGCCACCCCCAGGGCATCAGCCGGTACATCCTTAACAATAGTGGAACCAGCGGCAACCAGGCTCCCGGCGCCAATAGTTACCGGTGCGACCAGGTTGCTGTTGCTGCCAATAAAGGCGCCATCGCCAATAATGGTTTTTGATTTTTTGTAACCATCATAATTGCAGGTGATGGTGCCAGCCCCGATATTAACCCCGGAGCCAATCTCCGCATCTCCTATATAACTGAGATGGGGCACTTTGCTGCCCTGGCCAATCACTGCATTTTTAATTTCCACAAAATCGCCCACCTTGACCCCGGCCGCCAGGTGGGTACCAGGGCGCAAGTAAGCAAAGGGCCCGATAGTACAGTCATTGCCGATCTCCGCCTGCAAAACCACGCTGAACTGGATCTCCACCCCATCTCCAATCTGGCTGTCCATAATTTTGGTATCAGGACCGATCTGGCAGCCAGCTCCGATAGTGGTTTTGCCTGTCAAGTGGGTATTGGGGTAAATGACGGTATCAGCGCCGATTTTGACCTCCGCCTCTATATAAGTAGTGGCCGGGTCAAGAATGGTTACTCCTGCCAGCATCTGCTGCCGGTTAATGCGTTCCCGGAACAGCCGGTTGGCTTCTGCCAGGGCCACCCGGTCATTGATACCCATCACCTCTGTATCATCTGACAGCTGCCAGGCCGCTACCTTTTGCCCTTGCTGCCGGAAAATAGCCAGCACATCCGTTAAATAATACTCCCCCTGGGCATTGTTGGGGGTGATTTGCTGCAGGGCGGCAAAGAGGGCCTGCGCCTGGAAGCAATATGTACCGGAGTTGACTTCCCTGATGGCTTTCTGCTCCGGGGTAGCATCCTTTTCCTCCACGATGGCTGCCACCTGGCCCTGTTCATCCCGGATAATCCGGCCATAACCTGTCGGATTTGCCATCGTCATGGTCAGTACCGTAGCCACTGCCTCTTGCTGGCGATGGTACTGGGCCAGAGCCGCCAGGGTTTCACCGCGCAACAAAGGGGTATCTCCACACACAACCAGAATATCTCCCTCAAAATCCCGCAATACAGTCTCTGCCTGCATGACAGCATGACCTGTACCCAGTTGTTCTTTCTGTTCTACATATACCTGCTCCGGCCCTAAAGTGGCCTGCACCTGTTCTGCTCCATGCCCGATAACCAGCACCACCGGTTGCGCTCCGGCAGTACGGCAAGCTGCCATGACATGGCTGACCATCGGTTGGCCCCCGACCGGATGTAATACTTTGGGCAGCCGGGACTTCATCCTTGTCCCTTTTCCTGCTGCCAGGATGACTGCTGCCAGCCCTTCCAAAAAAGACGCCTCCTTTATATGAGCTATCCATTTGTTATTATGCCTAACTTTTTGTATATTCAACAGCTTTCCCTTAATTCCTGCCCTTTTGTCGAGAAAAATGGAATTTTAAATAAAGAAGGAATCCCTTCATTTTTGTCGATTCGGTATCTGTGTTATCAATTTTCATGCAACTTCATCTCTCCAAAATATAAACACCCCGCTGACGCGGGGTGTTGCTGTTTAAGCACTGACCTGTTCCTCTACCATTGCCTGTTGATAGGCGTCCAGAACCACCTGGGAAATCAGCTGCCGGAAATCTGAAGTTATAGGATGGGCGATGTCACGGTAATGCCCCTCAGAAGTCTTGCGGCTGGGCATCGCCACGAATAAGCCCTTTTGACCCTCCACCACTTTGATGTCATGGACAACGAAGACATTGGACAGGGTGACAGAGGCAATTGCTTTCAGTTTTCCTTCCGGGCTCAGTTTCCGAATCCGTACATCGGTAATATTAAGCATAGTCTCACCACCTTCCTGGTTGCCTACTAGATATTATTTTCCAATACAGGTTATTTTATTCTCTCCATCCCAAAAAAATCCTGCTTATTTGTGCTAAAAGTTTCATACAAATTCTTACACAATTATTCACATAAGGCTATTACCTCAATCTCAATATCGACATCTTTCGGCAGGCGGGCTACCTCTACCAGGGAGCGGGCCGGCGGATTGGCAGTAAAGTATGTAGCGTAGATTTCATTAATGGTGACAAACTGATTCATATCCTTAATAAATACCGTTGCTTTTACCACCTTATCCAGAGAGCTGCCGGCAGCTTCCAGTAGACCCTTAATGTTATCCAGCACCCGGCGGGTCTGGGTTTGGATATCCCCGGTAACCAGCTGGCCAGTGACGGGATCAATGGGAATCTGACCGGAACAGAATAGCAAATTGCCCACCTTGACCGCCTGGGAATAGGGTCCGATGGCCTGGGGTGCTGCGGTAGTAGAAATAATTTCTTTTGTCATTGCTCGTTCCTCCTTTAACTAACTATTTCCACTTGATAGTGGTTATTCTGCAGTATCGCCAGAATTTCCCCAATATGTTGATTATCCTGGGTTTCCAGTTCCAGTATCACTTCCGCCTGGGTATAGGTTAAAGTCGGACGGGTACGATCATGGGTAATGGAGATGACATTGGCCCTGGTACCAGCGATCAGCTCCAGCAATTTTTGCAAGCTGCCGGGCTTATCCACCAGAATGGTGCGAAAGCGCAAACGGCGGCCAGCTTTGCTGAGACCGCGGTTAATAATGGTCGCCACCATGTTCACATCAATATTGCCACCGGAAAGGACAATCACTGTCCGACCGCTGAAAGGCAGCTTGCCTGCCAGCAGCGCCGCCACTCCTACTGCCCCGGCCCCTTCTACGATGGTTTTGCCCCGTTCCAGCAGCATGAGGATAGCCTGGGCAATTTCCTCATCCGTAACGGTCACAATCTCATCCACCAGGTCATTGATAATCTGAAAAGTTAGTTGTCCCGGTTTTTTAACTGCAATCCCATCGGCAATGGTATCCACCTGAATGGTCTCCTGCCAGCTGCCGGCCCGTTTGGACAGGTACATAGCCGGAGCTCCGGCCGCCTGAATCCCGATCACTTTAATGCGGGGATTGCGACCTTTGATAGCTGTAGCCAGTCCGGCCACCAGCCCCCCGCCGCCGATGGGGGCTACCACCACTTCCGGTTCAATCTCCTCTAGAATCTCCAGGCCGATGGTCCCCTGCCCCGCTATGACTTCCGGGTCATCAAAGGCATGAACGAAAGTGGCTCCGGTTTGTTTCTGAATCTCTTTGGCCTTCTGGTAAGCCTCATCATAGGAAATTCCGCTCAACACTACTCTAGCCCCATAACTGCGGGTAGCGGATACCTTGCTGAGAGGAGCTCCCTCCGGCATGACAATGGTAGCCGGAATGCCTGCAGCACTGGCCCCGTATGCTACTCCCTGGGCGTGGTTCCCTGCTGAGGCGGCTATTACCCCTTTGGCCTTATCTTCAGGGGACAGGGTTAAAATCCTGTTATAGGCGCCCCGCAATTTAAAAGAACCGGTTTTTTGCAGATTCTCATGTTTTAACCAGACTTCCCGACCACTCAGACGGCTGAAGGTAGTGGACAGGTCCAGGGGAGTGCGGTGAGCAACCCCTTGAAGGCGGACTGCCGCCTGCTCAATCATGGTCAAATCTACAATTGCCACAGACCTTCCTCCTCTGCCAGCGGCTGGGTTACCCAGGCCGCTGGCCGGATTTCCACCTGTTTCTTTTCCTCATCAATATTTACCAGCTCCAGCAGGGAGAAATAGTCTCCTACCAGTTTCTGTTCCGGCTCCACAGTAGCGATCAGGACGCCGGTTCCTACTACTTCCGCTTCAAATTCCTGGAGCAGTTCTTTCATGCCCCGGGCCGTACCCCCGGCTTTCATGAAATCATCAATGATCAGGACCCTGGCCTGCCGGGGCAAACTGCGCCGGGCCAGGGCCATGGTCTGAATGCGTCGGGTGGAACCGGAAACATAGTTGATACTCACCGATGACCCTTCGGTAACTTTGCTGTCATCCCGGGCGATGACCAGAGGCACCCCCAGAGCCCTGGCGGTCATCATAGCCAGGGGTATGCCTTTGGTTTCCACGGTCAGGACATATTCCGGCGGCTGGTAGACATAACGAGAAGCGAAGATCTGGCCGATCCAGCCGGCTATTTCCGGATCATAGATAATATCATTCATATACAAAAATCCGCCCGGAATGATGCGTTCCGGCTCCTGTAACCTCTGACAGAGCTCTTTCGCCAGTTTGGCCCGTTTTTCCGCCCCGATTAAAGGCAAAAAACGAACCCCACCGGCTGCTCCCGCTACAGTTTCCACTATCCCCAGCTGTAACCGGGCTATAGTTTCCTTGATCAGCCCAATATCCTCACTGAGGCTGGATTTGGCTACTCCCAGTTCATCAGCAAAATAGGTCAGGGGAAAGAGATGATGGGGTCGATTGAGCAGTTCCTGTACGATAATAATTGTTCTGGCACTGCGTTTAATTTTCACGGGAATCACTCTCCCATTTCCCGAATATTTTATCCATTTGAGGCAAAAAAATTTCATTTTTCCATCATTATAATAAAAAAAACATCCTCTGTCCATGAGGATGTTTAGAAATATTGGCCCTTTTCCAGCCAGAGCCAGTCTTCCTCCTTATCCAGGTCCAGGGCAATTTCCGGATGGGGACAAATCACCGCCTGACCGGAAAATCCTGTCAGTTGCTGGAGCTTGCGGGCAATATCGGCAATGGTCAGGGTTTGCCGCCACCAGCGCCACAGAAAAGTGGGCCCCAGCAATCGTGCCAGGCGCCAGGGCTGCTTGCGGGCGGAAATAAAGCGTTCCAGCAAATCCATGCAGTTATCCATTACCCCGGCCCGAATCAAAAAAACATTGCCTCCGGTAAAAGTGCCTTCAGCCAGACGGACATATGTCCGTCTTACCCCGGGATAAAGGCGGTCATTGTCCTCCTGGCGAACAATAGGATAATAGGCATCATGTTCCCCCTGGCAATCGGTAAGAAATTCCTGCAAATGCCGGGGGGACAACAAAGGCATATCTCCTGAGAGGAGCAGGATATATTCCCGGTTACCCACTCCTCGCCGCCGCAGGGCTTCCCAGCCAATTTGCAGGGATTGAGAAAGATTTTCGCCTCCCTGTACCCAGGCTATCCCCGGGGGCAGGGGCCAGGGCGACTGGGCCACCGGTCCCACAACCAGTGCCTCTTTGACCACCTGGGCTGACCAGAGGCATTCAATAATGCGCTTTAACATGGGCTCCTGGCCTAACGGACGTAAACATTTAGCATCACCGCCCAAAACCAGGGCACGCATTAGCCTTTCGCCCCTTCCTCCTCCATTTTGCGCATCATGTTCAGCATGGTGTTTTCCGCATTTTCGATATGTTCGCGAGCCAGTTGCTGGGCCAGTTCTACATTCCGTTCTGAAATGGCTTCCACGATTTTGCGGTGTTCCTCCAGGGCCACCCGCATCCGACCGGGATGGGACAGAGAAGTCATGCGGAAACGCTGGATCTGTTCCCGCAGGTTGCTGACAATCTGCACCAGCCGTTCATTGCGGCTGGCCCGGTAGAGAATATCATGGAAATCGGTATCAGCGGAAATCAGGGAAGTCAGGTCATCCGCTTCTGTCGATTCCGCTACCTTAACCAGACTGCGCTCTAACGCTTCCAGTTCTTCTTCGGTTATGCGCTCTGCCGCCAGGCCGGCAGCCAGACTCTCCAGCGCGGCCCGCACTTCAAAGACATCAGCAATATCCTTCAGGGAAATGCCAGCTACATAGGCCCCTTTCCGGGGTACCATTACTACAAAGCCTTCCAGTTCCAGCTTGCGGATGGCCTCCCGTACCGGTGTCCGGCTCACTCCCATTTCCTCGGCTAACTGAATTTCCATCAGCCGTTCCCCGGGTTTCAGGGTACCATTGATAATGGCTTCCCGCAGGGATTCAAAAACGATTTCCCTTAAAGGTTTGTAACTATCCAGTTTGACCGGGATTAATCTTCTTTCCATGGAACTATCCCCCTCTCCTGCTCCATTTTACTACATTTGCTCCTCTCCCGGCAATGGCAGGGGCAAACCGGTTTTTGTCCTGATTACCTGTCCGGCCTCCTGCCAGCGTTGAGCCAGTTCCTGATCCTGAGCTTCATCATTGATTAAAGCAAACAGCGTTGGGCCGCTGCCTGACATCAACACTCCAGGACATCCTGCCCTGCAGGCCGCTTCCTTTAGCTCTTTTAAGTCGGGAGCAAGGGCCAGAGTGATCTGTTCCAGGTCATTGGCCAGATGCCGGGCCACCTCCTGCCAGTTTCCGGTCCTTACAGCTGCCAGCATCCGTTCCGTTTGCCCCTGCTGACTTCGGCCCATTCGGGCATAAAGCCCGTAAATCTCTGCCGTAGATACTCCATAAGGTGGTTTTAACAGCAGCAGGGAATGCTGCGGCAGTGCCGGTAAGGGCTGAATCTGTTCTCCTCTGCCGGTGGCCAGGGCCGTTCCACCATAGAGGCAAAAAGGCACATCCGACCCCAGGCGAGCCCCCAGTTCGGCCAGCTTCTCCCTGGACCAGTTCAGGTTCCAGAGCTGATTCAGGGCCCGCAAAACCCCTGCCGCATCGGTGGACCCTCCGGCCAGGCCGGCCGCCACCGGGATGCGCTTCTCTACCAGGATTTCCGCCCCCAGTTTGACCCCACTGACTTCCTGCAGGAGCCAGGCCGCCCGCCAGGCCAGGTTAGTTTCATTCCATGCTACCTCCGGGTGATTTCCCTCCAGAAAGATTTTGCCATCTGAACGCAAACGACAGGTAATGGTATCTGCCAGTTCCAGGGACTGCATCACCATGGCTACTTCATGGTAGCCGTCGGGACGCCGGCCCTTGATTTCCAGAGTTAAATTGATTTTGGCCGGTGCTAATAGCGTAATCTCCATGTCCTACCTTCCTCTAATTTGCAGTTTCCCTTTCATCATAACATATTTATGGTATTCTGCCAATCGCACCGGCCTGGCTCCCAGTTCCTGCAAAAGTTTGACGAGCGGAGCCAGTTTTTCATAGAAAACCACCACCGTCTCGCCGGGAACAGCAGTAAGCAGAGCCTGCTTTACAGCCTCCAGTTCAGGCAAAATCACCTGTATATCCTGCGGGGAAAGCACTGTCCGCAAACCCTGACAGAGCAAAGCTGCCATTTCCCCCGGCTGCCGCCCCCGTAAATTGCTGTCCTCCTTGACTATGGCTCTATGTAAATATTTGCCCGCCACCATCCCGGCCCGGATAATATCCTGATTACGCCGGTCCCCCGGCATGCCAATCACAGCAGTTATAGGGCCAAAGCCCCCGGCTTGCAAGGCACTCAACACCCGGTCAAAACCGGCGGCATTGTGACCATAGTCCACCAGGACCTGGATTTTGCCCAGCTGCCAGAGGTTAAAACGGCCGGGATTGGTTTCCGGGTCACAGCTGAATGTACGTAAACCCCGGGCAATCAATTCCGGTTTGAGACCATAGGCCAGGGCCGCTCCCGCTGCTGCCAGCATATTCTCCAGGTTATGTAAAGCCAGCCCTCCCCAGGCTGCCGGCAGTTCCTTCACCTTTACCAGGGGCAGACACTGGTCCCCCTGAACCCAGAGTACCCAACCCTGCCGTACCAGTAATCCCTGTCCACCTAAGGCCAGATGCCGGGCCAGCCAGGGATTTTCCGCCCTGGTTGTGTACAGGAACAGCTGGCCCTGAAAGCGAGGCCCCATACTGAGTAACTGGGGATCATCAGCATTGAGGATTATCCAGCCCTGCCGGGAAACCACTTCCCCTACCAGAGCCTTAACATCTGCCAGTTCCGCCAGGGAATTGATCCCATCCTGGCCCAGGTGATCCCCGCTGAGATTGGTGTATACCGCCACATCACAATAGCTAAAGCCCAATCCCTGTCGCAGAATGCCACCTCTGGCAGTTTCCAGGACCGCTGCCTCCACCAGAGGATGTTGCAGGATTTCTCTGGCACTGAGAGGTCCACTCATATCCCCGGCCCGAATCAATTGCTTATCAAAATATATGCCATCAGAAGTAGTATATCCCACCTTCTTGCCTGCCAGAGCCAGCAAATGGGCCAGACAGCGCACCACCGTGGTTTTGCCATTAGTACCGGTAACCGCAAAGAGGGGAAGCTTTTGCGAGGGCTGAAGATCTAACCGTGTTATAATCCAATCTGCTATCTCCTTACCTCTCTTTCCGTTCAGATGCATCCGCAATCCGGGAGCAGCATTGATTTCCAGTATACCCTGCTGTTGATCAGCAGGCATGGGGGAATGCAAATCTTCAGCCAGAAAATCCACCCCACAGACATTCAGTCCACTGAGGCGAGCTGCCAGTTCCAGCTGTTTTTTTAATTCAGGGCCAACTTCTTCCGTAACGTCAACAGCTTCTCCGCCACCGGATAGATTGGCCTGAAAGCGCAAGTTCACTTCAGCCCCGGCCGGCAATACCTGCTCCAGAGTATATCCCTGACTGGTCAGACAGCGCAGTACTTCCGCATCAATTTCCACCCGGGTCAATTCCCGGCCATGGCCCTGACCGCGGCGCGGGTCTCTATTCAGTTCCTCGATCAGTTCCCTGATGGTTCGCTGCCCATCCCCTTTGACCCGTGGAGGCAAACGCTCAGCCACCGCTACCAGTTGACCATCCACCAGCAGGGCCCTGAAGTTACGCCCCCTGCCTTCCTTCTCCAGCAACCAGCTGCCTTCCTTCCCTTTCTGCCACCAGCATTCCGCCAGTTCTGCCCCATTCTGAAGATGACAATATACCTTTTTGCCCTGATGCCCAAAATTGTCTTTCAAAACTACCGGATAACCCAGCTGTTCTGCCCGCACCCAGGCTTCTTCCAGGGTTCTGACCGGATAACCGGGCAGTACCGGCAGGCCCTGTCGCTGTAAAATTTCTTTGGTGAGAGCTTTATCCTGAACCAGATCGGCAGAAAGACAAGAGGTATTTTCCAGCAGACTACCTGCCAGCCGCCGGGCATAACGGCCATAACCGATTTGCCAGATGCCTCCACCCAGCTCCATTACTGGCTGTCCCTGACGACGGGCCGCCTGTAACAAGGCCAGGGTCGATGGTCCCGGTCCGAAGCGGTCATAAACCGCTCCCAAATCCGCCAGCACTGTGGACAGATGCGGTACCGGCTTTCCAGTATACCAGAACCGCACCAGTTTTACCGCCCAGGCCAGAGCTGCCAACCCCACCTGAGGTACAAGGCATTCGACGATGATATCAACCAATCCTTCCACTCTCTCCTCGGTACGGCCAAAATAGACATCCTGTCCTAGCTGAACCTGCAGTTCCAGCGCGATATGTTCAATAATATGGCCGGGATATGTTCCTTCTCTCAGCCGTTCGGCAAAGCCGCCGGCATAGCCCCGGGAACAGTGGTGTTCCATAAGACCGGGAAGGTAAGCAAGGATGAGGGCTGCCAAACCAGGAATCCGATCGGAAGGGAGATTATGCTCCGGCGGAATCCGGATAGTGCCCTTCACCACCGGCCGAAAGCAATAAATATTTTTTTCCTCATAACATTGACTGCGGATAATTTTCATTTTCTCTCACCTTCTTTGGTTCAGGTCAAACTTATAACCGGCGGCCAGACTATGCAACCGTACATCAGTCACTGTCAGGGGCGTAAAACCATCCACTTCCGGGGCACTGGAAAAATCCATTTCGCGCCCATCCAGCACGGTGACTGTCCCTTCTCCTACCACTTCGCCAATATTTTCCCTGACGAACAGGGCGGTATTTTCATCCAGGCCCAGAGCCAGTATGCCGGGAAAAGTAGCCAGTACCGTGAGCAAGCGGTTAAACCGCCCGCGCTGGTTAAAATGCTGGTCAATGACAGTATTGGGTAGCCAGCCAAATCCCGGGGCCAGGCTGACCAGTTCCTTGCGAGGACTGGCTTCGGCCCTGCCCCCGGCTATCATTACTGAACCCAGCACAGCGGCTCCGGCGCTGGTTCCAGCCAGGGTACAGCCCTGTCGCCAGAGTTCAGTCAGGTAATCCAGCAATTCCGTCCCTGCCAGCAAAGCCGTGAGACGACTCTGGTCCCCGCCGGTGAAAAAAATCCCCGCTGGTGCTAAATCCTGATAAATAAACTGGCGCACCTGGGCCCGGTTATTGAAATGCAAAATCCTGACCTGTCGCCCCAGTTTTTGCAGGGCTTCTTCATACTGGTGACCGGTTTTCCCCGCCTGTGTAGAAGCAGCTGTGATAACCACCATCTCCCCTGGAGGTGATCTTTTTACCAGCTGCTCCAATATCTCACCCGGTGGATCTTTTTGCTCAGCTCCGCCAATGGCTACCAGCCAACCGGCTTGCATAGGTTCCATCACCTCTAAATTCTGGCAACAAGAAAAGCTTGCCCTGTTTAACTGCTTTTTATGCAGTCTAAAGGGCAAGCTTTAGTTATTTTCCCGTTTCTTTTAAAGCTACAGCGATTCTTAAATTACCATACTGGGTTTCCAGAGGGATAACCAGTTTTTTGATATTTACCGTTGAGATAATTACCCCTCGGCCTACAATTACCGTCGGTGGGGCGATATGACAAATAAACCCATTGGCTTCCAGCTGGGCACTGGCCAGACCGGAGATAACATTACCCAGTTCCGCCACGGCACTTTCCACCATATCATCAAAAACCGGGACCGGTTGTCCTAGCATGCGGGAAACCAGGTTTTTGGCTGTCCTCTCCGCCAGTGAATACATAACCACCCCGGCCAGCTGGCCTGTAACCCCGATTAATACCGTTACATCATCCTGAGTGGTCACAGAAGACTCTTCTATGCTCAGCTGTCCCTTTTTGATTTCCGCCTGGACCTCCTGTTCCAGCACATTATAGGCAGCTTTTACAAAGGGATTGATAAACTCCGCCCTCATTATCTTCTTCCTCCTTATTCATCGAGCAATCCTACAATTACCCTGGTCTGGTACTGGGGATCAGATAGATTAATATCTACTGGCTGGGCCAGGTTCTGTCCCTTTTCATCAGTAAAAAGGCGAATTCGCGGGCGAGTAGCCAGCCCTTTGCCCAGATCTATAATTACTCCCTTTTCTCCGGTAGATAGCAGCACCATTGAACCTACAGGATAGGGTACTGTACAGCGACTGAAAATATCGATCAGTTTATGGTCAAACTCAATGCCAGCTCCACCCATAATATACTCGATAGCTTCCTGGGGACTGATTATTTCCCGGTATGGCCGCCAGGAAACCATGGCACTGTATGTTTCCGCAATTCCAACCAGCTGAGCCAGGGGATGGATTTTTTCCCCTTTTAGGCCCTGAGGATAGCCGGAGCCATCCAAGCGTTCATGGTGTTGCTGGATTATTACTTTTACATGCGCACGGAGATTGGGAAAATTGTTGTTTGCGATTTGCAGAGAGTACTCCACATGTTTTTGTACCTGTATTTTTTCCTCTGGCAGTAAAGCTCCTGGCTTAAACAGGATCTCCTTCGGAATCAGGGCCAGGCCCAGATTCATTAAAAGGGTCCCGGTCACCACATCCTTACTGTTCTGGACAAACCCGCCCAGTCGGGCCATATTAGTTGCGAGAATAGCAGTATTCAGTGCCTGTAAAGGCAAGTAATCCTCTCCGGCCTGGACTTTATAAAGGTTTATTTCCCTAGCCCTCCCATAGATTAATTCTTCATGGAGCTCATGAATTACTTCTTCTATTGCCTTGCTATTCAGGCTGACCGCAAGGCCTTTCTTGCCTATTTCCTGCATGGCTTCCTGCAAGACCTTGATTACCTTAATCCGGGTAATTTCCCGGATGGGTTCTTCTATTTGCAAATCAGCAACCCGGGGATCATCCAGATATACCTGTTGTACTCCCTGTTTTAACAACCGCTCAATATGCTCCCGGGTCAAAGGCAAATTGGCCGGCATAATTAGCCCGCCTGCAGTGCCATAAACCGGTTTGGCCAGTTTATCTCCCGGCTGCAAACGATTAGTGCTGATAACTCGCATTTTGCCTCCCGCCTATCCAATAAACCGTTTAATGGTGGACAGGATTTTGTCCGGCTGATAGGGCTTAACGATAAAATCCTTGGCACCAGCCTTAATGGAATTCATCACCATGGTCTGTTGTCCTAGGGCACTTAACATCACAATAATCGCATTGGGGTCATGTTTTTTGATTTCCTGTACGGCAGCAATACCATCCATTACCGGCATGGTGATATCCATTAACACCAGATCCGGTTTTTCTGCCAGATACTTATCCACTCCTTCCTTGCCATCCCCGGCTTCAATCACCTCATATCCGTTTTCAGTCAGCAATTTAACTACCCGCATCCGCATAAATGCAGCATCATCTACAACCAGTATTTTTGCCATCGAAAGGCTCTCCTTTCCTATATTTCCACTTCAGGTTTCCCTACCACTTTTACAGTTACTTTACCGCTATCTATAAACAGGGATAAAGTGCGGCCATGGTTACCCCCTGTATCCTCAGCGCTTATTCTAAGCCCTGATTTGCGCACGGCTTCTTTTACTGCCTGTACATTTTTATTGCCAATATCCATACGGGCCGCCCCGGCTACTGCCAGTACCTGGGCCCCGCCAGCTATTTTTATTTGTAACCGCTGGCGCTCTGCCCCCAGGCGTTCCAGCTCTGCCAGCAGGGCAGGCACACAGGTATCGGCATATTTATAGACACTGTCACCTGGCCGCATGATACTGCTGTCTGGCAATACCACATGGGCCATAGCTCCCAGTTTTTTCACCGGATCATAGGCAGCAATTCCTACACAGGACCCCAATCCATAACAAACTAAAGCGGTATTGGGTGTACGAGACCAGTGCATTTCCCCCAGGCCGACCCCAATTTTTGTCTCATTCATGTATAACCGCTCCTACAAGTGGGCCAACAGAATTTGCAAACTTTCCGGATTTGGCATGAAAAAGAAGTGTCCTTTCATTTCCTGTTCACCCACATGAAATTCTGTTTCTACGACCAGTGCCTGGTTGCCGGAAAGGCTTAAATCTGCCACTATATCACTAAAAATCGCCCCCAGCATTTCATAAACAACCGCTGGTGTGGACGGAACAATCTCCAGACCGGTCATATCAGCCAGGGCATTCATAAAGAAGGATCCGGTTACATTGCTCAGTTCCGCCAGAGCCGATCTTTCCATCTCCCCCAGCTCCCTGGTTGTACCCGGTGGCTGCATCAGGAGAAAATCCGCCAGGCGAAAACCCTGTCCCTCTTCAAAAAACAGCAAGAGGTGACCGCTGATGTTCCCCGTTACAGCCTGGTAAAGGCCCAGTCCCACTGTTTCCGGGCCCCCGGCCCAGCTCAACACCTCTTTTAAGTTCAGCAAATCCAGACGGGGGCTGATTATCCTGACTTCCAGGCCCAGCATTTCAGAAAACACCTGGCCGGAATTTTGTAAAGCATCTTTGATCGCTTGTTCCAGTTTTTCCAACTGCACCCTTCAGGCCCCCTAACTGATTTGCATAACCTTTTTCATCAAACTGGGAACATCCATGATCAGGGCTACCCGCCCATCTCCCAGGATAGTAGCTCCGGCTATGCCCTGCACATCCCCAATATACCGGCCCAGGGACTTGATTACTACCTCCTGTTCACCAATCAGGTAGTCCACAACCAGTCCTACCTGTTTACCCCCAACATTCACTACAACTACAAAAATTTTGGCCTTTTCTTCTTCTGCGCTCCCATGATTATACAACTCACGCAGGTAAAGCAAGGGCAAGACCTGTCCTCTGACCACAATAGCCTCATGCTTGTTAACAATCCGGATTTGCTCTTTTTCCACCCGAATAGTTTCCAGCACTGATGTGAGGGGAATGGCATAGACCCGTTCATCCACTTTAACCATCAAAGCCCGGATAATAGCCAATGTTAGCGGCAGCTTTATCTTGAAGACAGTGCCCACCCCGACCCGGGTATCAATTTCAATGGAACCATTGACCTTTTCCAGATTGGTGCGTACCACATCCATGCCGACACCGCGGCCGGAAATATCACTAACTTTAGTGGCTGTGCTCAAACCAGAAGCAAAAATCAAATTGATAGCTTCCTCATCATTCAGCCGTTTGGCCGCTTCATCGGAGATAATTCCCTTCCGCACCGCAGACTCCTTTATTTTATTGGGGTCAATGCCGCGCCCATCATCTTGTACCAGGATCACAATATGGTTTTCCTCATGCCGGGCAATTAATTTCACTACACCTTTACGCGGTTTACCCAGCTTTTCCCTTTCTTCTGGCGGTTCAATCGCATGATCCACCGCATTGCGCAAGAGATGGATGAGAGGATCTCCTATCTCCTCAATAATGGAGCGGTCCAGCTCGGTTTCCTGGCCCTCCATAATAAAGTCAAATTCCTTACCTGCTTTCTGGCTCAAGTCCCGCATCATGCGCGGAAACTTGTTGAACAGGCTTTCCACCGGAATCATGCGGGCCTTCATGATCTCTTCCTGCAACATGGTAGTGACACGGCCAATATGCACAGAAGTGCGATTCAAATCTTCCGTCAGATCATTTACATCATATTTAGCTTCAATTTCAGTAATAATCTGAGCCAGGCGGGTCCGGTCTATAACCAGCTCCCCGACCAGGTTCATCAGGTTATCCAGCAACTCTACGTCTATTCTGACGGTACGGCTGGCTTTGCTCAGGGTTGCCCTGTTTTTGTTTCCCTCAATCTTCTTTGCTGCCTTTTGTTCTTGGGGTGCCTGTTCCTCTTGTTTGGCCAGCTCAAAAGGCTCTACCTTAACATTAATAATATCCGGCAACTCTTGCAGGGCTTTGCTGATTTCCTCCGCCCCACAGGAACTGAGCACAATGGCGCGCAAAGTGGTTTTGGCCTGTTCCTGTTCAATCTCTTCGGCTGTCGGCTCGGATTTGATAATATCCCCTTTTTCCCGCAGTGTCATCAGGGTAATCAAAGCCCTTACCGGTAACATATCGCTGTTTTCAGCGAAAAATACATTAACCTGCCAGAACTGGCCTCTTTTTTGCTGAGCCAATTCAGCAGCCATTTTTTGGTCCTGCCAATCCAATTGCAAAACCGGTTGCTGCTGAGGCACCTCTTTTTTGCTGGCAGCAGCTTGTACCCCTTCGCCACTGGCCATAGCTGACAGCCGTTGCAAAATCCCCTCCAAGTCTATACCGCTCTCTTCCATGGTTTCAATTTCATTTTTCAGGATTTTCAAATTATCCAGTGCCTCAAAAAGTACATTCATTATTTCTATATTAACTGTCAGTTGCTGTTTGCGAAATTTGTCGAAAACGTTTTCCATAGCGTGGGTCAAATGGGCCATTTTCTGGTGGCCCAGAGTAGCAGAAGAACCCTTTAATGTGTGAGCAGAACGAAAAATTTCCTGCAATAACTCCTGGTTATCTCCCTCGTTTTCCAGCCTGACCAAATCCTCTTCCAGTAGTTGTAAATGTTCTTCCGCTTCTTCCAGAAACAGTTTCAACTCCTCAGGCGAGGCATCCAATTGCAGACCCATCATTTCACCTTCCCTTTACTGCATTTGTTCCAGGGCCTGTTTTTCCTGTTTATTCAGGACCTTATCCAGATTGAGCAAAATAATCAGACGGTCTTCCAGTTTGGCCACACCTTCCAGATATTCAGAATCCACGTCAGTAATAGCCGGCGGGGGCGCTTCCACAATATCACTGCTAATCCGCAACACTTCCGAAACTCCATCCACGATCATGCCCAGGGTATTGCCCTCAATCTCCACTACCACAATCCGGGTAGAACGGGTGTATTCGGTAGCCGGCAAGTCAAAGCGCTTGCGCAGATCCAGAACCGGTATAACCCGCCCCCGCAAATTGATAATCCCCTCGATAAAACTGGCTGTATGGGGAACTTTAGTTATGGGTTGCATGGTGATAATTTCCCAGACCTTGGCAATATCGATGCCGTAGGTCTCTTTTCCCAGCTGAAAAACAACAAATTGCTTTTCATTTGTCATAGTAACCGCTCCTTCAATTTGTAATGTTAACCATGAAAATTCGACACTTTAAATAATTATCCTTCATTAAATTTTAAATTCAAAATTTTATTCACAATAGACAAAAAACTACCTAAAAATTCTTACCCTTCCCTTCTCAGGAAATCAGTAAGAATTATCAGGTAGTCGTGTGGTTCTGTTAAACCCTCATGACTTTTGTTTTATACATTGTTCTATATACCATATATACGATATATTTTTATAAATTCCTGCTAAAAATTACCCAAACTTGTACTGTACCCCGAATCCGCCCCGGGGATTTTTCCAGGCGATATTGTCAAAGGGACAGCCATATTTGCAGGTCCCGCATTCCAGGCAGCCTTCAAAGGCGATTTGCATATGTTCCTCTTCCCAGGAATAGACTTTGGCCGGACAAAAGAGGGTACAAACTTTATCGGGACAATAAGTTTTACAGACATTTTCATCGATTATTTTCAAATGGCTTTCAGAAGCGGGGATAAAGCGGGTCAGGTAAAGTTTGTCATCAATTTTTTTCATCCCAGAACCCTCCATAATTTAAACATATCACCGGCTACCTGCCGCAGGGAGCGATGCTGGCGGATAATTTCCAGCATTTTTTTCTGCTTTTCCTTTTTGGGCACATTATCCACAGTAAAGAATTCATGCATTACCTGGTTCAACATAGCCGGATACTGGCTGAAATACTGGGGATTTTCCTCAAACAGCCCGGTAGCGTTCTGGTATTTCTGTAAATCCTGCAAGACAAAGGAATTCTGCAGGCGTTCCTGGTAACGGGCCAGCATCTGGTTGCTGAAATCCCCGGTACTGATGGCATCTATGGCTGTCTGGGCAGCAAACTTGCCGCTCATCATGGCCAGGTTGGAGCCTTCCCGGTGAATGCCATTGACCAGCATCGCCGAGTCCCCGGCTACCAGTACCCCGGAGGCATAAAGCCTGGGCATGGCTTTGTAACCACCTTCAGGAATTAAATGGGCCAGATACTCTTTGCTTTCTCCCCCTTCAATCAGCGGCCGCACCAGGGGATGTTGCTTCATATGTTCCAGCAACTCATTGGGATTGATTTTGCGCTGCACTACTTCTGAGAGCAAGGCACCTACGCCGATAGAGATGCTTTCCCGGTTGGTATAGATGAAACCGGTTCCCATCATGCCATAGGTAGGATCACCGATCAGTTCGATAACCGCTCCCTGACCTTTTTCCAGCCCAAAACGGTCTTCAATTTTTTCCGCCGGCAGGTAAATTATCTCCTTGACTGCCACTGCCAGATGCTCAGGAGGAATATCTCCTCTTAAACCAGCTTTCTGGGTCAGCAGGCTGTTAACCCCTTCACAGATAATCACCATTTCTGCCCTTAAATCCCCTTCCGGGCGATCAGTGCGCACTCCTACCACCCGGTCCCGCTCGTAAAGCAAATCCTCTACTACAGTTTCATTGATAATAAGGGCACCGGCTTTTTCCACCTGTTTGGCCAGCCAGCGGTCAAATTTGGCCCGCAAGACAGTGAAGTTATTGTAGGGCTCTTCCCCGAACTTCTCGCTGCGGTAGCCCATTTTTACCCCGGATTTATCAGTGAGGAACCAGTAATTTTGCTCTACAATAGGCCGCTCTAAGGGCGCTTCCTTATAGAAACCGGGAATTATCTCTTCCGTTGCCTGGCGGTAGAGAACACCCCCCATGACATTCTTGCTGCCGGGATATTCGCCCCGTTCAAAGACAATCGTCTTCAACCCGGCTTTGGCACAGGTATAGGCTGCAGCCAGTCCGGCCGGGCCAGCGCCAACAACAATCACATCAAATTTTTCCATGTTCTCTACCTCCTCCCTGCCAGCTGTTGCTTGAAG
Organism: Carboxydocella sporoproducens DSM 16521; assembly: GCF_900167165.1. NCBI lineage: Bacteria > Bacillati > Bacillota > Clostridia > Eubacteriales > Clostridiales Family XVI. Incertae Sedis > Carboxydocella > Carboxydocella thermautotrophica. Next base: position 20,009 of record NZ_FUXM01000019.1, read on the forward strand.
TTTTCAACCAGAGCCGGCAGGATTTGAGCTGCATCGCCCACAATCCCGTAATCGGCTATTTTGAAAATTGGAGCATTAGCGTCATTGTTGATAGCTACGATGGTGTCGGAAGTCTGCATCCCCACCAGATGCTGGATGGCACCGGAAATGCCTACCGCAAAATAGACCTTAGGTCGTACGGTATAGCCGGTCTGCCCAACCTGTTGTGCCGGCGAGGCCCAGCCCGCTTCTACAGCTGCCCGGCTGGCTCCAACCGTGCCACCTAATACCCGGGCCAACTCTTCCAGCAAAGGCCAGTTTTTCGCCCCTACGCCCCGGCCACCGGCCACGATGATTTCCGCCTTATCCAGGTAAACTCCAGCCGCTCCAGCGGTAATGTATTCCAGTACCTTGGTCTGAATCTCCTCTTCTTTTAGGCCCAGTTCTTCCCGGATCACCTGGCCGCTGCGCCCTTCCTGGCGGGGCGGCATGGCCATCACCCGGGGACGGACGGTTGCCATCTGGGGCCGGCGGGTACGGCAGAGAATGGTAGCCATGATGTTGCCACCGAAAGCAGGACGGGTCTGTTCCAGCAAACGGGTTTCAGGATTAATATCCAGTACCGTGCAGTCTGCTGTTAATCCGGTCCGCAACTCTGTGGCCACTGTCCCGGACAGGTCCCGGCCCAGGGTAGTAGCTCCCATCAAAACGATTTCCGGCCGGTATTGCCTGATCAATTTCACCAACCCGTGCAAATAGGGCTCAGTCCGGTAGCGGGCCAGAACGGGGTCATCGATAATATAGACTTTATCGGCACCATAAGCAAAGGCCTCCGGAACCAGGTGTTCAACCTGAGCGCCCAGAATTACCCCGGCCAATTCCACTCCCAGTTTATCGGCCAGTTTCCGCCCTTCCCCCATCAGCTCCCAGGAAACGGGAGCCGCTTCGCCTTCCATTTGTTCGACAAAAACCCAAACCCCCTGATAGTCACCCTCAGCAGCAGGGGCAGCTTTCTTTACTGCCGGCTCAGCCGGAGTAGCGGGCTGTTTTTTCTGGGCTGCTAAAGGTTTGTCCAGAGTGATAGCATTGGTGGGACAAACCTTGACACAGGCTCCACAATCCACACACTGTTTGGGATCTACTACTGATACCCCGTCCACCAGGGAGAGGGCCTGAACAGGACAGGTATCCACACAAATTCCGCACCCGATACAGGCTTTGGCATTAATCTCTACGGCCATGGTTCCCCTTCCTTTCCCGCCTTATTTATTTGCTACAATCTTCTCCTTCACCAGGAGTTCCACCAGTTTGGGCACAGCCTCGATTCCGCCCAGGATTTCACCACCGGGCCGCTGGGGTGGGGCAAAGATGCGGCTAACGGTGGTTGGACTGCCTTTTAAACCGATTTCATTATCATCCAGGTCAAAATCTTTTTTGCCCCAGACAGTTATGGGCATCTGAGCAGCTCTAATCATATTGGGCAAGGAGGCGTAACGGATTTCATTAATGCTTTTCTCCACAGTGATCAAGGCTGGTAATTTTGCCTTGACCACCGCTTTTACCGCTTCCAGCTTCCGCTGTACGGTAACAGTCCCTTCCTCTGGATTTACTTCAACTACTTTATCCACAAAAGTCAACTGGGGCCAGCCCAGCCGGGCCGCTATTCCCGGGCCCACCTGAGCCGTATCCCCGTCTATGGCCTGTTTACCGCAGAAAATCAGGTCTACCGGCTCTCTTTCCATCAGTTTGCGAATAGCCTGGGTGAGGATATAACTGGTGGCCAGGGTATCAGAACCGGCAAAGGCGCGGTCACTGAGCAAGATAGCCTGGTCTGCTCCATAGGAAAGACCCTTGCGTACCGCTTCCTCTGCCTGAGGAGGTCCCATGGTGATAATGGTGACTTTTCCCCCCAGCTCATCCTTGATTCGCAGTGCCTCTTCTAAGGCATGGGCATCATAGGGATTGATGATGGATGGTACCCCTTCCCGCACCAGGGTATTGGTTTTGGGATCGATTTTTACTTCCGTAGCATCGGGTACCTGTTTCAAACAAACAACTATGTGCATTCTTGCTACCTCCTCACCACTTTACTTTAAAACGCTTAAGCCGCAGAGCATTGGTGACAACCGAAACGGAGCTGAAAGCCATGGCTGCTCCGGCAATAATCGGATTGAGCATACCGGCAGCTGCAACCGGAATACCGATAATGTTATAAATCAGGGCCCAGAACAGATTCTGTTTAATATTGCTCATTGTAGCCCGGCTCAATTCCACTGCTGTCACAATCCCCAGCAGATCCCCCCGCATCAGGGTTATGGCTGCCGCTTCCATGGCCACATCCGTACCCGTACCCATGGCAATCCCGACATCGGCTGCGGCCAGGGCCGGGGCATCATTGATGCCATCTCCCGCCATAGCCACCACTTTACCCTGTTGCTGCAAGGCTTTTACTTTTTCCGCTTTATCCTGAGGCAATACCTCGGCCATCACATTAGTAATCCCTACTTGCCGGGCTATTGCCTCTGCTGTGCGGCGGTTATCTCCGGTAATCATCCAGACTTCAATATTCATTTCCTGTAAATGTTTGATGGCCTGAGCGGAGTTTTCCTTGACAGTATCCGCAACAGCCAGTAACCCTGCCAGTTCACCAGCAATAGCTACCAGCATGACAGTTTTGCCCTGGCCTTCCAGCTCATCTTTCATGGGTAGGGCTTCTGCCATATCAATCCCAGTTTCCTCCAGTAACCGCACCGTACCTATCAGTACCGGCTGTTGTCCAACCTTAGCCTTAATACCTTTACCGGCCAGAGCTTGAAACTCCTCCACGCTGACCAGGGGCAATTGCTGTTCTTCTGCCCAGGCAGTAATAGCCTGGGCCAGAGGGTGTTCTGACATTCGCTCACAGGAGGCCGCAATGGACAGCCATTCCCTTTCCCGTTCCTGCCATGAACCAAAACTGCGGTAATCGGTAAGAGTGGGTTTCCCTTTTGTGATTGTACCCGTTTTATCCAGAATTATGGCATTGATTTTATGGGTTTTCTCCAGATATTCACCGCCGCGGAACAAAACCCCCAGTTCCGCTCCCCGCCCGGTACCGACCATAATCGAAGTAGGCGTAGCCAGCCCCAGAGCACAGGGACAGGCAATCACCAGAACAGCGGTAAAGTTTAGCAAAGAAGTGGTAAAGTCACCGGTGCGCCAGTACCAGTAAATAAAGGTCAAGACAGCGATTGCGACTACCACAGGTACAAAATAACCGGAAACCACATCGGCCAGCCTTTGAATCGGCGCTTTGGAACCCTGAGCTTCCTCCACCACCCGGATAATCTGGGCCAGGGCCGTATCCTTTCCCACCCGGGTTGCCTCGATTACCAGCACTCCCTGGCCATTAACAGTGGCCCCGGTAACTGGGTCCCCCGGTCCTTTGTCTACCGGCAGGCTTTCCCCCGTCAACATGGATTCATCCACTGCCGATGTACCTTCCACTACCTTGCCGTCCACAGGTATTTTTTCTCCGGGCCTTACTACAACCAGATCGCCGACCTGTACCTCTTCTACCGGAATCTCCATTTCCGTCCCGTCCCGGCGGATCCTGGCCTGTTTGGCCCCCAGGCTCATCAGTTTGCGAATCGCTTCCGATGTCCGTCCTTTAGCTATGGCCTCCAGCATTTTGCCCAGCAGAATCAGGGTAATAAGCACCGCACTGATCTCATAATAGACCTGGCCGCCGGGCAGAAAGAAGGTAAAGGCAACACTGTAAAAGTAAGCGGCACTGGTACCCAGAGCCACCAGCACATCCATATTGGCACTGCCATTTTTTAATGCTTTATAGGCTCCCCGGTAAAACTGCCAGCCAGTACCAAATTGAACAGGGGTAGCCAGAATAAACTGAAAATAGGTGTTGGTCAATAAATCAGGCAGATGCCAGCCCAGTCCGTGGGATAACATGGCCAAGAACAAGGGGAAACTTAAAAGGGCAGAAATGATTACTTTCAACTTTTGCTCCCGTATTTCCCGTTCCCGTTCGGCTTTCTCCCGGTCCACCACAGCCTTTCCTGTTTCAGTCAGAGTTTCCGCCCCATAGCCTAAATCGGTAACTTTAGCCTTAATCTGCTGAAAATCCAGTTGAGCCGGCAGATAAGTAACTGTAGCCCGTTCAGTAGCCAGATTTACCTGGGCCATCACTACTCCCGGTAACCGGTTTAAACCCTTTTCCACCCGGGCGGAGCAGGCAGCACAGGTCATACCTTTGACCCGGAATTCTACTTTTTCCGTAACTGGACGATAACCCAGATCTTCGATCTTGGCCAGGATCTGCGCAACCTGAATCTGAGCAGGGTCAAATTCCACTGTTGCCTGCTCAGCCGCCAGGTTGACTGCTGCTGTATGTACTCCAGGCAGTTTCCCTAATCCCTTTTCTATCCGGGAGGCGCATGCTGCACAGGTCATCCCCCGAATTCCCAGCTGTATCCTCTGCAGATTTTTTTCGACACCATTCATTTCCGTTCCCCCTCTCTTAATCTCACCATACTACATACTGTAGTTTCAAGTCAAGTTATTAACAAAATTTAAAACCCTCCCTTAGCATGGGAGGGTTTCAACAAAATTATTCTGCCAGCTGGGGTGCACCAACTGGACAAACATCGGCACAGCCGCCACATTCAATGCACTTTTCCTCATCAATGACGTACTTGTCATCACCTTCACTGATAGCATCGACGGGGCATTCGGGAGCGCAAGCGCCACAGCTGATGCATTCATCACTAATCCGATAGGACATTCTTTTCACCCCCTTCAGTGGTATCGCTGATATTTTACCATGGAAGGCAGGCTTTTTCATCATTTTCCTGAGCTTTTATTGAAAAAAATTTTTTGTTTTGGGTTTACCTTTTCTTAATTTACCTCTTGTTTCTAGCCCACCAATTCCTGCTACCCCGGAAATAGTCGCTTTAATTACCTCTTCCACCGGCACCGTCATCTGGAAGGGGGAGTAGGCCACGCGCTCTACTACCAGTACAGGGTCAAAGGCATGGATTAATATGCGCTGGGGTGCGCTGGCATAATTGGCCCCCGCTTGCAGTAAAGCCTCATAATAGGACTGGCAAGCGCCGGCAAAAATCACCAGAGCATCTTTATCCTGCTGCCAGGAACGGGCCGCCTTGACAGCTTCGATAAAATAACGGGAATTACGGTAGGAGTCCAGGTTTTTCCAGTCACTGTTTTTTTTCAGCAAACCATCATGGCCGGTCAGAACCAGAATATCCGGTTGATATTTGGCCAGTAACTCCTTCACCCGTTGCGGCTGCTCCATTTCCGGCACCATGAAGCCCCAGCAGTTTATTTTCAGCTGCTGATAGGAATTGAGACAGAGGTTAAGATACTCCTGGTCCCCATCCAGGTGCAATACCCGGCCTGGCAATTCAAAAAAATCCTGTTCCTCCTGGCCATTGGCCGCCTGGCGCACCAGAATCTGCCGCAAATGCTCATGATGGTGTTTGATAAATTCCAGCCGCCGCCGACGCACTTCTTCATCACTCAATAAAACCAGATCATCCAAAGGAGCATCAGCTTCCAGCCTGACATCTATCCCGCGCAATAAAGCGTGATTATCCCGAATTCTGACGATGCGAAAAAATACATCGGCCTGATATGAACGGCGCGCTACAATATCCCCTACCTTAAAGGCTGTCACACCCATCCCTCCGGTGCCCATCGCTTTCTTTATCCTATGCACCGGTCAGGGCAGGGTTGACACTTAATTCCCTACTTATACGGGCAAATTCCTCCAGGCTCAGGGTTTCACCCCGGCGGCCGGGTTCAATCTGACAGCTCTCCAGCAGCTGTAACCATTCCTCCCGGGTTAAATTAAAGCCTGCTTTGCTCAAGGTATTAAGCAGAGTTTTGCGCCGCTGAGCAAAAGCAGCTTTCACCACCCGGAAAAAGATTTTTTCATCCCCTGGATCAACCGGGGGCTGGTTGTGTTTTTTCAGGTGGATCACCGCCGATTCCACTTCCGGGGTCGGTATAAAGGAAGTGGCCGGTACCTGTACGAAAATTCTGGCCTGGCAGTAATACTGGACCGCTACAGTTATGGCCCCGTATTCCTTGCCACCGGGCTGGGCACAGATTCTTTCTGCTACTTCCTTCTGTACCATCAGGGCCATTTCACTGATCCGGTACCGGTTTTCCAGTAAATGCATCAGAATCGGGGTAGTTATGTAGTAGGGCAAATTGGCAGCCAGTTTATACCGGGTTGCTCCTGTCTGTTCCTGAACCAATTGATCCAGGTTCACTTTCAGAACGTCCTGGTTGACCAGTTTCAGGTTGGAGTAGTCGCGAAACAGATCCTGCAATACCGGGATCAATTCCCGATCCAGTTCAATCGCCACTACCTGCCCTGCTTTTTGCAGCAGCTCTTCAGTCAAAGAGCCGATTCCCGGGCCAATTTCTACCACCACATCATCGGGTTGTAAATCGATAGCTCGTACAATTGCCGAGGTTACCCTTTCACTGATAAGAAAGTTCTGACCCAGTTTCTTTTTGGCCCGCAACTGATATTGATTAAGAATGGCCCTGGTCCGGGCCGGAGTGGCAATTTTCATGGTTCTCCTCCTCGTCAATCTCCTGTACAGCAGCTTCTATATCCTCTCTGCTGATTCCATAAGCATTTAGCCTTTGTAAAAACTGTTTGGCATTGGCATAGCCGATACCCAGGCGATCCCCCACCTGTTCCCGGCGCCAGGCAGCATCAGCTGTTCCGGCCAGGCCCCAGAGGTTTAAATCCTCAGCAGTGAATGTCTCCTGCCGTTCCTTTACCAGCGTCTTGACCTGAGCCAATGCCGCCTGAATGGCTTCAGGACTGGCATTTTCCACTCCGATATTGCCCTCTCTGGTGCCTGCCGCCCGGGGTAAATAGGCATGTTTGGCCCCTGGCACTAGTTCAGCCAGCCGCCTGCGAATAGCCGCTCCGGCGGCATCGGGATCGGTAAGAATGATAACCCCCTGCCTGGCCTGAGCTGTGCGAATCCGTTCTATCACCTTTTTGCTGATCCGGCAACCACCTGTAGCGATTACCTCCGCATCTACTGCCGCTTTGACAGCCGCAATATCATCCCGGCCTTCAACTACTATGATTTCCTTGATTTTCATCATCAAACCTCCCGTAAAAGAGGAAAAGGAAAGGGAATACTCCCTCTCCTTACAGTTTTGCTTAACGTTCCAGAACATATACAGTTACATTGCGCATACCCCAGTTGATGGCCTCTCCGTAACTGTCGAAAAACAGGTCAATGTGGTTGCCTTTAATACCACTGCCCATATCGGCTGCAATCCCTTCCCCGTACCCTTCAATCCAGAGACGGGTGCCAAAAGGTATCACCCTGGGATCCACCGCCACTACTCCCCGATGGGGCCAGATACCTGTAGCTGTGCGCCGACCTGTATGGGTATAAGCAGTAGCCAGGACATTCATTACTTTAGCCACATCCCGTTCGCCACCCCGGGAAATCACCCCGCCGCGGGAAGCCACTTTGTTGCCTCCCTTTACTATCAGGGCTGGCCGGGCAGCTGCCACAACCCGCTGTTTTACTAACTGTTTTTGGATGAGCTTGTTATTTTGATATACCAGACGATATTTCTTTTCGATTTTTCCCGGTTTAGCCTGACGCAATACCTGTCGCCAGCCTGCCGGTTTCTTGGGGTCATACTGAACCAGCGGCTGGGCTGTAAAAGTGGTGTACTCGTACTTATAGACCGTTTGGGTTTTAATTTTGGTACGGGAGGGCCTTTTCACCGTTTTCCCCCAGGCAGCACTGCCGCTGATCACCAGAACAAAGGCTAACAGCAGGGCCAGTGTTGTCCGGAGTTTGCGGTTTATTACCATTGCATCCACTCCTTTCGCTTATACTATATTCGCCAAAGGAGGGATGAATTCCTGCCGGAGAAAAAATTACCAGTGGCAAAAGTTTCCGACTAAATCCGGAAAAGCTGGCAAGCATTGTCGAAAGTGCGTACTGCCAGTTCCTCCGGATCCATCTGCCTTAGTTCCGCAATTTTGCGCAACACCCAGACAACATAGGCTGATTCGTTCCGTTTACCCCGATAAGGCTCAGGGGTAAGATAAGGCGCATCGGTTTCAATCAACAGGCGCTCTAGCGGTACTTTGGCGGCAACCTCGGTTAACTTGCGGGCATTATGAAACGTCACCGGACCGGCAATGGATATATAAAACCCCAGGTCCAGGCAAACTTTAGCCATTTCCCAGCTGCCGGAAAAGCAATGGAAGACACCACCGTTCTTTTCTCCAATCCGGGATTCCTTTACCATTGCCAGCAGATCGGCATGAGCATCCCGGTCATGGATAATCACCGGTTTACCTACCTGTTGAGCCAGTTCCATCTGGTGAGCAAAAACCCCTTGCTGTACCGGCCTGGGAGACAAGTCCCGGTAATAATCCAGGCCCATCTCTCCCAGAGCTACCACCTTGGGGTGAGCCGCTAGTTCCAGCAATTGTTTCCAGGTATCCTCATTAGCAGTTGCTGAATCATGGGGATGAATGCCCACCGCCGCATAGATAAAATCATATTTTTCCGCCAGGGCCAGGGAACGCCGGGAGGAGGAAAGGTCATAACCCACATTGACAATCCGCTCCACTCCGGCCTCCCGGGCCCGTTGTAACATTTCCTCCCGGTCCTGGTCATATTTGCGGTCATCCAGGTGGGCATGGGTATCAAAGAGTTTCAGTTTCGCCATTTTATTCGCCCCTTATTTTACTTTCGACCCGGGTTTAATATCTTTTTGGACAGTCAGTACCTCCAGCCCGTTTTCATCAGAAGCTGCCAGAATCATACCCTGACTTTCAATTCCCCGTAGCCTGGCAGGTTTCAGGTTGGCTACCAGCACAACTCGTTTGCCTACCAGTTCTTCAGGAGCATAGTGCTGGGCGATCCCGGACACGATGGTGCGGATTTCATCACCCAGCTTAACCTCTAATTTCAGCAGTTTATCAGCTTTAGGCACCTTTTCGGCGGCAATAACTTCTACAACCCGCAAATCCACTTTACCAAAATCTTCAATAGTGATATAATTATTGTCAACAGATACTGCTTTTTCTACTTTTTCCACTGTCACTTTTTCTGCCTCCGTTTCTGTTCCTTTCCAATCAATCCGCGGGAAAAGGGCCTGGCCCTTGACTACTTTCAAACCAGCCGGTAAACCTCCCCAGACCTGTACCGAATCCCAATCTGCCTTATTCAAATCCGTCAGGCCCAGTTGTTGCCAGACCCGCGGAGCCAGTAAAGGCATAAAGGGTGAGAGCATTACTGTAACTATGCGGATCACTTCAGCCAGATTATAGAGAACTGTATTCAGTCTATCCTGTTGTTCCTGATCTTTGGCCAGTACCCAGGGGGCGGTTTCGTCAATATATTTATTGGCCCGGGCTATTAGTGGCCACAGTTCGGACAGGGCATTGGCCAGCTCCAGATTATCCATGGCCCGCGTATATCCAGCCAGAGCCTGCCGGTAGGTTTCAATCAGATCCTGGTCAACTGCCTGAAGGGGACCAGGGGCGGGCACGATCCCATCCCGGTATTTTTCAATCATGGCCACCGTGCGGGAAACCAGATTGCCCAGGTCATTGGCCAGATCAGCATTGATGCGATTGACCAGAGCTTCTTCCGAATAGTAGCCATCAGAACCAAAGGGCAATTCCCGCAAGAGGAAATAGCGTACAGCATCTACCCCGTATTTTTCCACCAGCTGAACGGGATCCACCACATTGCCCTTGGATTTGGACATCTTGCCCCCGGCCAGCAGTAGCCAGCCATGTCCGACTACCTTTTCCGGCAGAGGTATACCGGCTGCCATCAGGATTATGGGCCAGATGATGGTGTGGAAACGCACAATATCTTTCCCCACCAGGTGTACCGCCGGCCAGTACTTGCCCAGTTTCTCCCATTCCGGTCCGCCATAACCCAGGGCGGAGATATAGTTGGTCAGGGCGTCAAACCAGACGTAGATGACATGCTTGGGATCCCAGGGCACAGGAATACCCCAGTCAAAAGTGGTCCGGGAAACACAGAGGTCCTCCAGACCCTGTTTGATGAAATTAATCATTTCATTGCGCCGGGAAACAGGCTGAATGAATTCAGGATGTTCCTCAATGTACTGTAACAAACGGTCGGCATATTTGGACATACGGAAAAAGTAGCTTTCTTCCCGCACCAGCTCTACCGGTCGGCCGCAATCGGGACAATTGCCATCTACCAGTTTGTTTTCCGTCCAGAAGGTTTCACAGGGAGTGCAGTACCAGCCTTCATATTCTGATTTATAGATATCTCCCTGGTCATAAATCTTCTGAAAAATAGCCTGCACTACCTTTTTATGCCGTTCCTCGGTGGTGCGAATAAAATCATCATAATCCACATACAGGAGACGCCACAGCTTCTGAAACCCGGCAACAATCTGATCTACATGTTCCTGAGGAGTAAGGCCACGAGCCTTAGCGGTTCGCTGGATTTTCTGGCCATGTTCATCAGATCCGGTCAAAAACCGGACATCATACCCTCTCAACTTCTTGTACCTGGCAATGGTGTCTGCGGCCACCGTAGTATAGGCATGGCCGATATGTAAGTTATCGCTGGGATAATAAATGGGGGTGGTGATATAAAATGTAGGTTTGGCCATTTTCTTACCTCCTCATTCGGAAAAAATAAACCCCTCACTGAAGGGGTAAGAGGTTGTTCACGGCATTCCCGGGGACAACCTGCTGTCAAACTCCTCTTCACATCATTTTTACCCATACGGGTAATACTATTACTGATAATAGCTGATACAAAAAAAATTGTCAAGAAATGCAAATGCCCCCTTGACTTTAAATGGAAAGCTTGGTATCATAAGTCTGACGGTTGATGTAGTAATTTGTCGAAACTTGTCGAAGGGAGAGACGTCTGTGATGAAGTCTACTGGTATCGTAAGAAAAGTTGATGAACTGGGCCGGGTGGTTATTCCCATCGAGTTGCGCAGAACTCTGGGCATTGATGAAAAGGATGCCCTGGAAATCTATGTAGATGCGGAAAAAATCATCCTGAAGAAATACGAGCCGGCCTGTGTTTTCTGCGGCAATGCCGGTAACATCACCCATTTCCGGGGCAAAAATGTCTGCATGGACTGTGCCAAGGAAATGGGCGAACTGGCCAGCAAGTAGGGCTAAAACAAATAAGGGGGCAATAAGCCCCCTTATTCTTTTGCCAGCAACCGCTGGTATATTTCCCGGCGACTAAAACCGGTTTCTGCCGCCGCCTGTCGCGCCGCTTCTTTCAGGCTCATCCCAGTCTCCATAAGTTGCCGGGCCCGCATCAATGCCCTATCTTCAGTATGGGTCTCTGTTTCTTCCTCATTCTGCCCTTCTTTTTTCCCCGGATTTAGTATTACTACAAACTCACCCCGGGGCTGTTTCTCTTCCCACCAGTGCATAATTTCTTCCACCTGGCCCCTTACAATCTCTTCATGTACCTTGGTCAGCTCCCGGGCAATGGCTATTTGTGCTGTTGGGCAATACTCACGGATTTCTTCCAACAGCAACCGCAGACGATGAGGGGCTTCATAAAAAACCAGGGTGTAGGGATGCTGTCGCAGTTTTTGCCAGAGCTGGCGCCGTTCTTTTTTGTGATGGGGCAGAAAACCGAAAAAGGTAAAGGGCAATTCCGCCATACCCGCAGCTACCAGTGCTGTCAAACCTGCATTGGGGCCCGGCAACACTTCCACTTTAATCCCGGCCTGCCAGGCCAGATCAATCAAATGCAAACCCGGATCGGAAATTCCCGGCATGCCTGCATCCGATACCAGGGCAATCTTTTTCCCTTTCTGGAGCTGGTCAATCAATTTGGGCCCCTTACTGGTTTCATTATGTTCATGATAACTGGTCAGAGGAGTGGAAATCTGAAAATGATTAAGTAGCTTAATGGTGTGCCGGGTATCCTCAGCCGCAATCAGGTCTACTTCCTTTAATACTCTGAGTACCCGCAAGGTTATATCTTCCAGATTGCCAATGGGGGTTGGGCAAACATAAAGCACTCCCTTACTCAAGGCCTACACTCCTCAGATCTTTATAAATAGCAAGCATGGCTGATGTATAATGCCCCTGTTCATCGTAGATGAACAGGGGAGGTAATACCTTTAACCCTGGGCCCCCATCTTTATATGCCTCCAGCAAAACCTGAGTGGCTATCCTGCTTTCCTTGCCATGTACAAACCACAGGCGCTTCACCTGAAAACGGTATTGGACCAGCAGCACCATTAGCTCAGCCAGTCTTTCCGGACGATAAACCATAGCCAGGCGGCCTCTGGTCCCCAGGGCCCTGGCTGCCGCTTTAATGACATCCTCCAGAGTACAGGTAAGTTCATGGCGAGCCATGCCGATCTTTTTCGTTGCGCTCAGTTTTCCTTGTCCCAGGGGGCGATAGGGTGGGTTGGCCACCACCAGGTTATAATGCCTGCCGGGTTTCCAGCTGCGCAAATCAGCATTAACAACTTCAATTCTCTCCTGCAGTTTATTAAGCCTGATGCTGCGCTGTGCCCGTTCAGCCACCTGTTCGTTTAATTCCAGGGCCGTAAAGGACAAATCCGGTTGACGCTGGATCATTAGAAGAGGAATGATGCCCGTCCCGGTACCCAGATCCAGGATAGTATCCCCCCGCTGGACAGTTGCAAACCAGCTGAGCAAAACAGCATCAATGGTATAGCGAAACTGATCTTCTGCCTGAATGATCTGCAATCCGTCAGTAGTCAAAGTATCAATTCTTTCTCCTGGCTCCAATCGGACCAAGTTGGTTTTCCTCCCTTTCCAGGGATTTTTTTAAGAAGCCCATACAAAAGAGACAGTCCCCTTCCTGGCGCATTTGCCCAAAATGCAGATTGCAAATATGAAAACCCTCATTATATAAACGAGCCAGGTTATCATAACCTTCGCCCCCCACCGGTTTCAAGGGCTTCCTTTCCGTCTTTTTTATCTGTACTTCTCCTTGCAGATAATTCTGGTAGATTTCTGTCACTTCCCGGCGCAGTTTTTCATTTTCCTCTTCCAGGTTTAATGCCTTTTCTTTTAATTCCTGTAACTCATCCAGCAAATGTTTGATGATAATTTCCAGCTCGGTGATTTTTTTGATGAGCTGCATGCTCTCACTCCTTGTTGTTGAGGAGTCTTTTCGCTTCATCCAGAGGAACTTCCACAATGTGTTTGCTTTCCTTCATTTCCACACTAACGGTTTTCTTTAAAATATTAGCAGCAACTATTTTTCCTTCTCCCGCCGGAAGGTTAACCCAGGTTCCCAGAGGTGGATAATCCTTTTTCTCTTCTTCATAAACATCATTTTCATACTTAAGGCAACACATCAAACGCCCACAGATACCGGAAATTTTAGTCGGGTTAAGGGATAAGTTCTGTTCTTTAGCCATTTTGATGGAAACAGGGACAAATTCCCCCAGGAATGTTTTACAACACAAGACCCGACCACAGCTGGCCAGCCCGCCCAGCATCTTGGCCTCATCCCTTACCCCGATTTGCCTTAACTCAATCCGGGTACGGAAAATAGCGGCCAGGTCCCGGACCAGGGCCCGGAAATCAATCCGGCCATCCGCAGTAAAATAGAAAATGATTTTACTGCGGTCAAAGGTGTATTCCACCCCTACCAGTTTCATGGGCAAGCCATGTTCCTGAATCTTTTCCAAACAGATTTTGAAGGCCTGTTTTTCCTTTTCTTCATTTTCTTTTACAATTTCCGCATCTTCGGGATTTGCAATCCGAATAACCTGTTTTAAAGGCTGAACTACATCTTCCTCCGCAATTTCCCTGATCCCGGTCACACATTGACCATATTCAATCCCGCGGGCTGTTTCCACAATCACATGATCACCGGCTTTTACCTCCCAGGGCCCGGGATCAAAATAATAGATCTTGCCCGCTTCCTTAAAGCGCACTCCTACTACTTTTACCATTTATTCTAACCTCCGTATCTGGCGATTTGCAGAAACAGCCATTCCAGCAAGAGCCGGATGTTTACATTGGTAGTCAGCAGGCGCTGGGCCTTTAGGATACTGTCTGTGATAACCAGTATCTGTTCCCGCTGTAGACGCTGTTTCATTTCCTTTAACAATGGCTCACAATCCCTATTTAAGGTCAGTTGATTTTCTGCTGCCAGCTCATGAACCAGCAAATCCCGAAAAATACTCAGGAGAATTTCCAGTTTGACAGACAGCAGTTCCTTTTCTTTTTCCCATTCCTCTGCCTGTCTAAAACAGCAACTAACCCCCTGGGCTAAAATATCTTTTAATCCCGTGATAACCTGTTGACGAGTCAAAGCCAGACCTTTTTCCTGCAAAAATTCCTCCAGTTTGCCCGGAATCCCTTCTGCCAGCAACAAGAGGGTCTCAATCTCCCCCTGCCAGCCTTCCGGCATCACCTTGCCGGCAAATTCCCGCATTTCCTCATTATTGAGAGGGTAAAACTGCAAAGTCTGACAGCGGGAACGAATGGTTTCCAGTAAAGCAAAAGGCCGGTCAGTCAGGAGAAGAAATACGGTTCTTTCCGGCGGCTCTTCCAGAATTTTTAGCAGGCTATTGGCACTTTCCTCAGTCATCCCATCAGCCTGCTGGATCAAAACGACTCGTCCCCGCTCCAGCACAGGTTTCAATGTCAGGGTCTGCTGTAACTGCCGAACCTGCTCTATCTTAATAGAGTTACCTTCCGGCTGGATTTGGATAAACTCAGGATGAGTCCCGGCTTGAAAAAGATAACAAGCCTGGCAACTCTGACAGGCATCCCCATCCTCCCGGGGCTGAAGGCATAAAAAAGCCTGGGCAAAAGCCTGGGCTACCACCCTTTTCCCAATTCCCACCGGTCCTTGAAAAATGTAAGCATGGGCCATTTGCTGGTTTTTGAGGTTTTTTAAAAGAAAACGGACTAACTGTTTATGCCCGATAATTTCCTTCAACATCATGTTCACCACTTAATTCAGGTATACATATCTACCAGTAAGCCCCGAATTTCATCTACCCGGGCCAGTATTTCCACCTGGCTTTTTTCTTTTTGCAAAATCTCCTCGGTCAATTCCTCCAGTTTGGCATTGACTTTATCCACCAGGACATGCACTTTATATCGGCCTCGACGGTCCCAGCCCGTTTCTTCCCGGACCTGATAGCCAGATGAAACTACCTCCCGCAAAAAGTTACGCACCATTTCCTTATATCTTTTCAGTTCCACCAGGGTTCGGTGATTGGCCAGCCGCTGGCCCTGTACTTCAATATCTTTGATTAATTTATCCAGCTGTTTTCTGGTTTCCGTGGTCTGGGCCTTGATGAGCTGCTCATTAAAATCAGCCCTGCGAGCCTCGCCATCTTTTTCCCGCCCGGGACCATCAATTCCCGGCAAACCCCCGGGCCCACGGCGTAAATCAGATATTTTCATTTTCTCTCATCCTTTGCTGCAGGATCTGCCAAACCGAATCTACCACTTCAGCCAGGTCGCGACTGCCATCGATGATTTCCCAGTTTTGCTCTCTGGCCAATTCCAGATAACCTTGCCGCACCCTTTGGTGAAAGGCCAGCTCTTCCTGTTCCAGACGGTCAGGGGCTTGTCCCTGGCGATTTTTCTTAACCCGGCTTAATCCCAGCTCTGGTTCAATATCAAAGAGGAAAACCAGGTCCGGCTCCACTCCCAGGGTAGCCATCTGGTTAATTTGCCGTAAAAAGGTCAAATTCCAGCCTCGTCCGTAACCCTGATAAGCCAGTGTGCTGTAATAGTATCGGTCACTGAGCACTATTTTCCCTTCTGCCAGCGCCGGCAAAATCAAGCGCCTGACATGCTGCACTCGGTCAGCACAGTATAGAAAGGCCTCAGCCTCACCACACCATTCGTAATCAGTTCTAAGCAACAATTCCCGCAATAGCTGTCCTTCTCTGGTCCCCCCGGGTTCCCTGGTGGTAAGATAACTGACACCAGTCTGTTGCAGTTTACTGGTTATTTCCTGTAATACCGTCGATTTTCCCGCTCCATCCGGTCCTTCAAATACGATAAATTTTCCTGTCCGCAACTATTTCACCACCCAAATTTCCTCAATACCCCAGGCCTCCAGTGCAGCGATGGTATCAGCCTGAATTACTTCCCCGGGACAAACTATTGCCAAACCCGGTGGGCATGGTGCTACCGTTTGGGCTGCCACTCTGTCTTTGGCCTGATTTGTTGCTACCCGTTCTTTCTTGGCCAGCCAGGCTTCCCGGGGCAACATGACCAGGCGGTTCTCCTCAGGATAAAATTGTTCTTTCCAGCAGTTAGGTTTCCCCGTTTTTGGTTTTAATTGGCCTAAAGCCTCGATTAATCTTTTCCCCTGTTCTGGATTGAAGTCATAGTTTATCAATAACAGGACCCGATCTGCCTCGTATTTTTCTACCACTATCCCCTTCTGTCTTAAATGAGTAGCCACTTCTACTCCTGTATATCCTTCCAACCTCAACAAAAGCCTGGTCCTATCCAGCTGGTAGCCGGCTGGTAATTGCTCTGGTTTTAATACTTCTATCCCTATCCTCTCCAGCTCCCAGCGCAATTGTTCCGCCCACTCCAGCATCTGCTCGATTTTTTCCCGGCCATGAAAATACAGCTCCCTGCGCGCTAGATCCAGTGCCGCCATAAACAAATAGGAAGGGCTGGTTGTAGTGAGTAGCGATAGGTTCTTTCGCACCCAGTCAGCCTTTAGTTTCGCAGTGGGCAGGTGCAGATAACCCGTCTGTGTCAGAGCCGGACCGGTTTTATGCAACCCATGCACCACCCCGTCACAGCCTGAAGTGATGGCACTTACAGGCATCCTTTCATGCCAGGGAAATAATGCGCCATGGGCCTCATCTACCAGAACAGGTGCAGTGGTGTTGTAGCTATTTGCCAGCATCCAGTCTTTAAGAGGCCAGGCTACCCCTTCATAGGAAGGGTACAAAAAGAAAATACCATCACTATCCAGCGCAACCCCTTCAGTTTCTGGCCCGATAATCAGCTGCCATTCCGGCAAAAAAACTGGAGGGTAAAATACCGGTTCCGCCCCCGTCAGCACCAGAGCATGGAAGACACTGGCATGAGCCCAGCGCGGTATAGCTATTCTGTTTCCATTTTGCGAGACCACCGCTGCCATCATGGCCCAGATTCCCGCTGAAGCTCCTTCCACCAGAAAAAAGGAAGCCTGGGTTTGATATGCCTCTGCCAGCAGTTTTTCCGCAGCTGCAATACAACCCTCTGGCTGATGCCAGCTATCCAGTCCCGGGATCTCGGTGACATCCCAGCGGGCAACCGCAGCCAGCTCTGGCCAAAGGGATTGAAAAGCCCGGCCCTGACCATGGCCCGGCATATGCCAGCAATCTCCCTTTTGGGCCAGATATTCATTTATGGCATCAAAAATTGGACAATCTGCTTGTTTGTTCATAATTTTTATTTTACCATAAGCCCGCAGCTGTGCCAAAAGTTTTAACTCATATCAGAAAAGGAAAAGCGAAAAATAGTTGTACCGGGGAAAATGGAGGGATTCTTATGAAGAAAAAACGGGAAGACATTATCGATTTTGCTAAATTAAGCAAAAAGTATCGTACCAATGTCAAACGGATAGTATCGCTCTGGCAAAAAGGCAAAGATGACTTTGAAGTTTCCAGCAGCCTGGGTATTGATTACTTCACTTTAAAACAGCTGCGCTATGAAATCGAACAGGCTCATCTCCGCCACCGATATCAGTCCTGGATAAATTCTCATTCTTTACAGAGATGAACCTTTGGTTTAAACTAAGAGTAGAGGTGATAGCGGTGGATATTGAACTGCTCCTGTTTCTCTGGCGCTGGCAGATTTTGACCTCTACTTTTAGTCAAAACCAGTTACCTAATTCTCTTAATACTGACAATACTGCCAGTTTTGCTGAGATCTTGCAATCTGCTGTTGCGCAGGCCGAGCAAAAAGCGGAAACTACGCGACAGCAAGTTTCAGGTGCGATTAAAGCCCCTGCTGCTTTCGCTCCATTAATTCAGCAAGCGGCACAAAAATACGGGGTTGATCCGGATCTGATCACTGCTGTAATTCAAGCGGAGTCCAGTTTTAATCCCCATGCTATTTCCCGCGTCGGGGCCCAGGGGCTGATGCAGTTAATGCCTGCTACTGCCCGCGCGCTTGGAGTAACCAATGCTTTCGATCCAGCCCAGAATATCGAAGGGGGTACAAAATATTTAAGGCAACTGCTGGACCAGTTTGGGGGCAATGAAGCCCTGGCTGTAGCGGCCTATAATGCTGGTCCCCATGCTGTGAAAAAGTACGGTAATAATATTCCCCCTTATCAGGAAACGCAAAACTATGTGAAACGGGTTTTGTCTAATAAGTTGGAGCTGGAAGCCTAAAAGGACTGTCGCTGGGACAGTCCTTTTACTTTTTTATACTATATCTAATTTTACTCAAGTCCTCATTTGGTTTCGGTTTTCTAAAAACAAACAAATGCTCATGCATAATTAAATAAAAATCCAGTTGATTAGCTTTATTGCGCCATATTCCTTCTGTAGTTTTACAATTATGCTGAATTTTTATTATATCTTCTTTAAGGGCAAATCCTTGATTTAAAAAACGTTCCATCACATAATAAGCTAAAGGAACGTAATGTCTGCCCTTTCTGGTATCACCAATTAAAATCGCACAATACCTATTAGGTTTTAGAACGCGATATAACTCTGCAATTATTATTTCAAGCTCATCACAAAATTTTTTGACACCAGAAATATTAGACAAATCGCCATCTATTTTACCTTCAGAATAAGATATTATATTCAAATAAGGCGGGTGAGTTAAAATTAAATCTATACTTTCGTCTTTAATAAAATATAAATTACGAGCATCAGCATTAAATAATTTAAAGTTGCTTTCTGTATTATTATAATCAATTTTTATTCTTTCCCTAGTTATGTTTATTGCTTTTTCATTTATATCAACACCTATGCCTTTCCTGCCTAAAATTTTAGCTTCAATGAGTGTAGTCCCACTGCCTACCATAGGGTCTAAAATTAATTCACCTTCTGAAGAATATTTCAGTATTACATTTCTAGCAATTTGTGGAGCAAAATTTCCCCTATAATCACCTTTATGCGTCGCCCAATTACCCCTGTCCGGAAAAGACCAAACCGTAGTTGTTTCTAGATTAATCTCTTGAAATAAGTCATCTTTTTTGTCCATAAATAATTTCTCCTAAACAAATATTTCAAACTTTATATTTGAACTCCTTATATCATATTTGTATTTTATTAACTTTAATCCAGTCCAGGTTTTTGATTGGATGGGTCTTCTTCCTTTTAAGTAGTTTCTTTGTATTATATTTGTTAAATTTTGTATAGCATCATTAGAAAAATCATAAGCAACTAAAAATGCATTTATCATTGAATAATCACCAAAAGCATATTCATCTCTAATCCAGTCTACATACTTCATTAATTGTTCAATATCTTCCAATCTTGCTATATCTTTTTTGTTTTCAATTACAATATACTCCGATTTTGTATTTTTAAATCCCTTAATATAGGAGTATCCGAAAATATCCATTTTATCCATATAATCAATTGGCTTAAAAGGAGACGCAATTACTTGATGAGATAAATAATCCCATTCGCCAAATATCTTGATTGTATTAGGTTCTTTCTGAGAAAGCTGAAAAAGAATTCCTGCTTCTAGAGCCATTTCGTGAGAAAGACGATCTCCATCGGCACAGCTTTTTAGAATGTCGTTACAATTAAATAAATAATCTGGCGTAATTTTTTTACTTAACAAAGAATGATGATTTATGTAATCACTAAAAAAACATTCATGGGATTTTGGATTAGTTAAAATATTTTTGTTACGCCGCAAGAATATATCAATTAAAGCCTGGTTTTCATCATCATCAACTTTTATAAATGATACCTTCCAAAAAGCTCTTAACATACGAAATACTGGCGGGTTTGAGGCAAGAACATCATCCATATCTATTCCTTCTTTAAAAAAATATGGACTTGGTTTAAATACGCATATCCATCGTTGGTTTATACTTCCTTGGCCTTCATTCCATAACAACT
Organism: Carboxydocella sporoproducens DSM 16521; assembly: GCF_900167165.1. Lineage (NCBI taxonomy): Bacteria > Bacillati > Bacillota > Clostridia > Eubacteriales > Clostridiales Family XVI. Incertae Sedis > Carboxydocella > Carboxydocella thermautotrophica. The sequence continues at coordinate 40,097 of NZ_FUXM01000019.1, forward strand.
TTTTTTCCAATTCTGAATATGGAGGTAATAATGGCTTATTAGCATCAGGATAGTTTAAAAACTTGCAATCTCCGTTTATATTTACTAATTCCCCAATTCCATAAATTTTGCGGTCAATAAAAAAATATATATTGTCTCCTGGTTTCATTGTAGCATAATCAGCAAAAGTGGCTTCATGATGTATTCTCCAATATCCATTCGGGGGTGATAACAAAGTAGAATAAACTCCATTCTTAATATATAGTTCTAAAGCACTATTTGAATTTAGGTTAATAATATAACCTGCCATTTTTCTCACCTATTCTACTTCTTCATTAGCTATAATTTCTAATTATTAATTCAGAAATGGGGCCACGTTTATCCGGACGACAATTTATAGCTCTTTTGGCATAAACTTTAACTATGTTATATCCTTTATAAAGTTCCTTAATAAACGGAGTATCAGAGTTACTTAACATTAGTTTACTCCCTCTTCTATCTAATTCACAAAAAATATTTGCTAACCTGATCTGGTCTTTCTCTGTAAAATCGTCGCTTGTATAACTAGTAAAAGACGATGTTTCTGAAAGCGGATGATAGGGGGGATCAAAATAGATAAAGGTATTTTTGTCTGCATAATCTAAACACATATCAAAATCACCAAATAATATTTCAGTTCTTTTTAATAATTCTCTTGCGCGCATTAAGTTTTCTCTATCAATTAATTTAGGGTTTTTATATTTTCCAAAAGGTACATTAAATTCTCCCTTTTTATTTACCCTCCAAAGCCCATTATATCCAGTTTTGTTTAAGTAAAGAAATCTTGCTGCTCTTTGTATATTTGTTAATTGGTGTGGCTGTAACTTTCTAATATAATAATAAAACTCCGCATCATTTTTATAACTTGTTAATTCTTCAATCATTTCGTCCAAATTATCCCTAACCACTCTATAAAAATTGATAAGTTCATGGTTTTTATCAATTATTATTGGCTTTTCTGGCTCTAAGAAAAAATACAAAGCTCCTCCCCCAATAAATGGTTCTATATATCTATCAAAACTTTCAGGCAAAAATTTTGTTATTGTATCTAAAAGTTGTGTCTTACCACCTGCCCATTTTACTAATGGCTTTATTTGAACCTTATAATTAACCATCTTATAATTAATCAAATTTAAATTCCCCCTAAAAATTAGTTTTATCCTTTACCTCTTTTATTCAGCAAAATATTCTATTCTACACTTACAGTTAACTTCCTTCCGGTAGTCAATTTAATTCGATAAAAATGGAATATAAATAAAATACCCACCAAGCATTTCTGCTTGATGGGTTAACTCGTGTCCGGCAGCGACCTACTCTCCCAGGACCCTGCGGTCCAAGTACCATCGGCGCTGGTGGGCTTAACTGCCGTGTTCGGTATGGGTACGGGTGTTGCCCCACCGCCATTGCCACCGGACTATTCT
>NZ_FUXM01000020.1 GCF_900167165.1 Carboxydocella sporoproducens DSM 16521
ATAGGGCGAATTCGGGAAAATCAGGCAGAGAAGATGCGGAGCCTGGTAGCTTAAAAAGGAGAAGAAAAGCATCTCTAATATGGGCAAAAAGTTACAGGCCGGATGATTAAGAAGTCATTTTAGGGCTAGTGGGATTAGTGCGCCCTTTTTTAGGATTTAAAAAAAGAGAGATACCATTATCCTTGCTAAAGAACTGAATGATAATGTTTAAAAAAAATTATTTATAATATTTTTAGCAATTTTCATTCTGAAAAAGGGTACATCGCAAAAAGCATATTTTAAAGAGCTGTACTTGAAAGCTTCAACTCGCCGGGACTTGCTTCAAGGTTTATCGGAATCGTCGATGATAAAAATAATACTGAGAGAAGAATAAGGATGATAAAAATGGCAGAGTTTTTCCAGGGCAAAAAAAGAATGTTCTTAGTGACCGGGGCCCTTAGTCTGGTTGTACTTTGTGGATTATTATTAACAAATCCTCTGACAAAACAAGTTTCTGTTGAGATAGGGGACTATACAATGCAAATTCCTTCTGAATGGAAAATAACAGTTGGTGAAGCTGAACTGATCTTTGAGAAAAACAACATTCCTATTGGCGGAGTACAAATTGTAGGTTATGAACCCGACCAACCGCTCTTTTTGCCCAATCACTCAGAAACAAAGTGGCAAGAGAAAATTGAAGGATTATTCACAAAAGCGGTTTTAGTAAATCTTGATTTAACGCAACCTGCGGCATCTGGAGATACCTCTGTTAAGAACGAGAACCATTTGTATTTATTATTTCCAAATATAAAAATTGCTTATGACATATATGCACACACCAGGTATGTGATCAAGTCCGAACTTGTCAAAATAGCCAAAAGCTTTAAAAAGAGAGAAGAAACCCGAAAGCCGAAATCAATCGATAAAGCTGTAAGCATTGCAATTAAAAATCGAGGGAAGAATGGTTATCTTGAGGGAGAAGTAGCGACAGAAGGACATTTAATTCTTGATACCGAGGAAAGAAATGGCAAAATAATAGTATACACGATTTCAAGTTTTGGATATTTTGGCTTTGAAAACGGAATTTTTACCAAGATTAGCGGTAGTGGCGCCATTCCTACGGTTATTTCTTTTTCAAAAAACGAAAAGGGTGAAAGGCTAAGGTGACCGATTTCAACATTCCTGGTCTTCGGCGCTGATATTACCTACACCATCGGTAAAGACCCCGTCATTATGGATAGTAATTAACCCTTTGGCGTCCAGCTCGCTTAGGACTTCAAAAAGGTTGTCCCGTTTTTCAGCAGGGAGTTCGCGTATAAATGTGTTGATTTCGTGGGGCGAAACATTGGCGGTAAAATGAACACCGCCATGTCTGGCAAACAGGTCTCTGCGCATTGATTTCACCTCCGGTCAATTCAAAAATAGCATGGCCTGAAGGTAAGAAAGTTATACGTAACAATCTTTACCATTGCCCAGATGTTCAGGACCAGAATAGAGCGGGCTGATTACTCTCGGTTTTGCTGCCGGGAGTTTTTTATTGCCTGAAAAACGCTGACAATTGCCCCTGTGGGTGACCATCTTGTAGCCCACAGGGGCGACCAGCGGCTGTTTTGGATGATTAGACCAGTTTTACGGCACCACGAGGACAGAATTTAACGCACTCACCGCAGCCAGCACAGAGGTGAGTGTTTACTTGAGGTACCCCGGCCTTAAAAAACCATTTTTTCTCCTGGGTAATAGCTCCAAAGGGACAGGCCTTGCGAGCCGGGCAAGAAGGGGAACGGTCACATTTGCTGGCATCAATAAAGGCTTTCCTTTTATTTTTTTTCATGTTGAAATAACCTTCTTTCACTATATTTAATTACTTTATTCTATTATCTTATTTCTATTTTAGCAATTGTCAACGAATTTTTCACTATCATTATTCATAAATTTTTCTATAGATAATTTATGCCAAAATAATCTAAGGCGAAAGAAAAATTAATTTTAATAGTAGACAGACGTGCAAATATGTGTTAAATTTTAATTGAGGATACTTGTTAGCATTTTCACTTTCCGGGGGAAATGCCTTGGGTAAAATTTGAAAGGGGGATGTAAAATGCCTGCAGTCAGCGAAAAAGTGGAGCGAGAACTGAAAAGAATTTTCGGGGAAAACGGCTATCGAGTTGACCGGATTGAACGAAAGCTGTATTCCTACGATGTTGGTGCAATTCCGAAGTTGATCAAGCCGTTTCTTCCTACCGGTATCGCTGGTGCTGTGGTGAGACCCAAAAGTGAAACAGAAGTTGTGGAACTGGTAAAACTGGCCCGGCAGGAACGCCTGCAACTGGTTCCAAGGGGAGCCGCCACATCCGGCTTTGGCGGAGTATTGCCAGGTGAAGGTGCGGTGGTGGTGGACCTGACTGCAATGAACCGGATTTTGGAGATAGACACCGGCAAAAAAGCAGTCCGCGTCCAGCCGGGGGTTATCTGGCAGACCCTGCAGAAGGAAATCAACAAACAGGGGCTTGATTTGCGAATTTACCCCACATCTCTACCGGCTTCTACGGTTGGGGGCTGGTTGGCCCAGGGTGGTTCAGGCTTTGGTTCCTATGAATACGGCCCGATCAGAGATAACATAACTTCGGCCCGGGTGGTGCTGCCCACCGGTGAAGTCCGCACCTTTACCGGTAGGGAACTGGGTGACTATATTGCCGATGCAGAGGGGATTACCGGGATTATAACCGAAGTTACTGTTCTGCTCCGGGATCTTGAGCCGGAGGTGCATAGGGCAATCGCTTTCCGGGATGCCCGTTCAGCGGGTCAATTCTTGCAGGCAGTTTCTGCCCGCAAGCTGCAGGTCTGGTCATTAACTTTGCTTAATCCTGAATCTATTCGTTTGAAGAAAAAGCTGCCTCACCGGCATGGCCATCCCTATGAGGAAGCCAATCCGCATATCGAGCCGGAGCTGCCGGAAGCCTATATTGCAATGGTTGCTTATCCAGAGTCCCGGCGTGGGATTATTGACCAGGAATTAACTCAAATCATCAAGGCCAACAAGGGTGAAGAGCTAAGTCGGGAAGCAACTGAACATGAGTGGGAACAGCGGTTTTCGCCGATGAAGCTGAAGAGGATCGGCCCGTCAATTATCCCCACCGAGGCTTTGGTTCCCTTTGCTAGCTTTGCGGATGTAATGGAGGAAATTGACCGGAAGATCAAACATCCCTTTATTCTGGAGGGGATGGCGACTGCTGGTGATAAGATTGTCCTTCTGGGCTTCATTCCCCACGATGAACGGAAATTCGCTTTTAACCTGGCTTTTGGTCTGGCGTTGTCTGTAATCGAAATCGCCAAAAAGCACGGCGGTTCGGTCTACGCTACCGGCTTGTTCTTCCGCCATGAAGCCCGGAATGTACTGGGGAGCGAACGTTACCAGGCTCTGGTAAACTTCAAGAAAAAGATCGATCCGCAGGGGATTATGAATCCCAATAAAGTTATTGGTTCCGGGGCAATTAATACTTTGATGAGTATTGCTTCTACATTTGAACCTCTGGTCAGGGTAGTAGCCAACGCTGCCAGAGTCAACTTCGGGGATGGGGCCGATCGGACCAAAGAGATCAACGGTATTCCTGGCAGTGTCGCCTTTTTTGCCACAGCCTGTGCCCGCTGCGGTTACTGTGTTCCTACTTGTGAGCAGTTTCTGGGCCGGGGGTGGGAATCCCATTCGCCCCGCGGAAAATATGCCTTTATCCGGGAGGTACTGGCAGGACGGGAGAAATTTACCCAGGAGATGGTAGACAGGTTCCTGCTGTGTACCACCTGTGAACTTTGTAATATTCGTTGCCAGCTTAACCTGCCGGTAGAGCATAACTGGATGGAAATGCGAGGCAAGCTGGTTCACGAAGAAAAACGGATGACTTTCCCACCTTTCGAGATGATGGCTGCCTCCTTGCGGGGTGAGAAAAACATCTGGGCCGGCAAAAGGGAACATCGTGCAGATTGGCTCCCGGCTGATATCAAAGCTAAGATCAAAGATAAAGCCGAAATCATGTATTTTGCCGGATGTACGGCCTCTTATGTCAACACCGATGTGGCTGAAGCGACCGTTCGCCTGCTGGACAAAGCAGGGATTGAATTCACCTATATGGGGACAGACGAGGCCTGTTGCGGGATTCCCATGAAAGTCTCCGGTAAATGGGATGTTTTCGAAGAAATCTTCCGGCACAATGTCGCTGAAGCCAGGAAGCGCGGTGTCAAGACGGTAGTTACTTCCTGCCCGGCCTGTGCCCTGGTTTGGAAAGAGCTTTATCCTAATCTGGCTGCTGAACTGGGTGTTCCATATGAATTTGAAGTGAAGCATTACTCGGAGGTTGCTGCCGAGGCCCTGGCAGCCGGCAAACTTAAATTCGATCATGAAGTCAAGGCCCGGGTGGCATTTCACGATTCCTGCCATATGGGGCGGGCGCAGGGGGTTTATGAGCCTCCACGGCAATTAATCCAGGCCATACCTGGAGTCGAACTGGTGGAAATGGAGCACAACCGGGAAAACGGTTATTGCTGTGGTTCGGTGTTAACTCTGATCGGTGAAATGCCGGTAGCGCCAAAACTGGGTGGGATGCGGATCCAGGAAGCCATTGACGTTAACGCAGATGCTTTGCTGGCCCTATGCCCATGCTGCCAGGTTCAATTGCGGAACTCGGCCAAACAAAACCAGATGGATATTGCTATAACCGACCTGGCTCGCTTTGTGGCCAAAGGATTGGGATACGAGATCGAGGACAAAACCGGGGTTTCGCTGGAAGCCTGGGGTATATTTGAGAAGTTCATCATCCTGATGTATCCGGAAAACATGGCCAAGCTCATGGCCTCTTTGTTCCCGCAGATGTTTGCCAATATGCCGCCCGGTATGGTTCCGATGATGAAGCTAATGAAATTGATTCCAGGCGGATTGTCCTTAATGGCCAGGATGATGCCGGTAATGATGCCATTGCTGGTGCCTGGCGTCATGCCCAAGGTCATGCCGGATATGATCAAGGAGGTAGCCCGGAGAGTAGGGCCTTTGCCAAAAGATATGGAAGAACTGATGCCGGATTTGCTGCCGAAGACCATGGAAGCACTGATGCCGAATATTCTGCCGCAAATCGTGCCCTATGTAACCCCCATGATGATCGAATACATCAAGACCGGACAAATTCCCGATACCAGGATGTGTCTCGAATTGAGCGGGTTGCTTAAAGATCCTAAGGGATGTATGGAAGCGGCAAAAAGTCATAAAGCTTAAGAATAACTAAACAACCCTGCGGTTTTACTTGACTGCAGGGTTATTTTTTTATGCGTATAGACAGCATAGGGCCCTTTTGTTACTGGCTGCAGGGGATAAATATTGAAAAAGTACTGCCCTGGCCGGGGGCGCTTTTTACTTGAATTTTGCCTCCCCATAGTTCTACCAGCTGGTAAGTGAGCATTAAGCCAAGACCATGACCATCGGGTTTGGTTGTGAAAAATGGGGTTCCCAGCTGGGCCAGGGTTTCTTCTGTCATTCCAAAACCGGTATCGCTAACTTTAACTTCGATCAGGTTGGCGTCTGGTAGCCATTGACTGGATATTTTCAGTTCGCCTCCAGCGGGCATGCTTTCCAGGGCGTTCTGGATAAGATTGAGGAAAACCTGTTTAACTTGTTCCGGGACCAATTCCACCAGGGGCAAGTTGTCTGCCAGTTCCCGCTGCAGGATGACTTTTTGCTGGAAGGCTCTGGGTTCGCAGAACATGAGTAAATCTTGCAGCAAGCTATTTAAATTGACAGATTCCTTTTTAACAGATTTGCTGATGTAAAGGAATTCGTTGATGATCCGTTCAATCCGTTCCACCTCATTAATTATCAGATGCAAATATTTGGGATTGATTTGATTGGTACTAGCATTTTGCTGGCTAAAAATTTGTAAAAAGCCTTTGATTGTAGTCAGGGGATTGCGGATTTCATGGGCCATACCGGCAGCCAGCTGACCAGCTGTTTTAAACTTTTCTGAGCGGATCAATTCTTTTTCCCGTTCTTCTAGTTGCCATACCATCTGATTAAAGGCCCGATTCAGCTTTCCGATTTCATCATCGGATTCCACTGGAAGAGGTTCAGGTTTTTTCCCTTCCCCATAAGCGGCAATGGCCGTCAACAGTTTAGTTAAAGGCTGGCCGAGAGAATGGGCTAGATATAAAGAAAAAAACAGAGAGACACAAAGAACAACGGCAAATAAGCTAACCAGGTCGCGAGTCAATTTATCCAGGGGGGCATAGAGAACCTGTTCTGGAATGGTAACCCCTACGACCCAGGCCCGGGTATTTGAGGAAAAAGGTTTGACCAGAGCGAAGGCTGCAACAGCCCTGTCCCGGGGCAGATTGATCAGCTTTTTTTCCCTGGCTGCTGTTAAAATCGTGTTTAACTGTAACTGGTGCTCAGTGAGAAAATTATCCTTGAGAATTTTTTGTCGGTCAGGATGGGCAATGAATTCACCTTTTTGGTTAATAATAAAGGCATAACCAGCCTGGCCAAAAGTCTGCTGGCGGCTGCTAAAAGCATCGACCATTTGCCATAAATTAGCAAGGTGAACTGAGGGGGAAACAACACCGACGATCTGGTTCTGGCTCTTTACAGGGGCGGCTAAAACAAGCAATGGACGTTGGACAATGGGAGAATAATAGATATCAGAAAAATAGTACTGACCCTGTAAAGCAGGCTTAAACCAGGGTCTGCTGCTGACATCTTTACCTTCAGCAGAGATATTGGAGTCAGCCAGGACTTGACCTGCAGGATTTACATAAATGGCACCGTCGTACTGGGGATAACTTTCATTAAAGTCTTGCAAGTACTTACGCAGGATGTACGGGCTGGAGGTCCAGGGGACGGACAGAGTCATGAATTTCAAGTCAGTCAAGCGCTCATTTATAAATTGATAAGTGCTTTCTGCCAGGTTGTTAGCCATAATCACCAGATGGTATTCCAGTTGTTGTTTTAAGGCTTCCCGCTCGGCTCGCCAGGAAAAATAAAAGAAAAAGGCAAAAGGAACAATGGTAATAATCAAAAACAATAATAGAATCCGCAGACGAAAATTTAGACGCATTTACTGGCTCCTCTCTGTTGATATTGAAGAGTGGCGAAGAAATTCCTGGTATTCTAAACCCCATTCATACATCTTGTTCAGCACCTCGAGAAACCGCTGACCCATATCTGTTAAAGAATATTCAACCCTGGGCGGCACAACCGGATAGACATGGCGATGTACGAGCTGATCCCGCTCTAACTCCCGCAGCTGCTGGGTAAGGTAGCCCTGACGGATACTGGGTAAAGCCCGCAATAACTCATTAAAGCGTTTGGGCCCATCCTTTAACATCCAGATAATCACAAGCTTCCATTTGCCGGCAACAATATTCTGGGCAATGGCAACCGGGCATTTAAGTTCCAGGAGTTCCTGGCGTATATCCATTTTACTTCCTCCTATTTACAGTACGTTTTTTTGTACTATGTACAAAAAATTATCGTACTTGTTAATTTCTCACCGTTTGATATTATTATAATGCAGCTGAAACAGTTCAGCAATAAATTAGCGGTCATTTCCGATTTTTCCGGAAATCCGCCGCGGCGGATCAAATTTTAGATTTTTCCCCCAAACCACTAACCAATCCTGTTTGCTTACGTCTTAATTAATGAAAAAGCAAACAGGAGGCGATGGAGATGTCCAAAACTTTTACTCTGGAAGAACTAAAAAAATACAATGGCTTAAAAGGCCAGCCTGCCTATGTGGCTTATAAAGGGCGCGTTTATGATGTGAGCCAGGTGTTTCAAAACGGCGAACATGCTGGCGTGAAGGCAGGAACTGATCTAACAGAGCTTTTGGCTAAAAGTCCCCATGATGAATCAATTTTTAGCAAAGTTCCGCAAGTGGGGACATTGCAGGTTAAGAGCAGCTGTTGCCAGAAATTGCTGGCAGTTAGTGAGCAAAGGGCTGATTTGTTGTTACGCATAGGTTTGGGGACAGTCTTTTTTGCCCACGGGGCCCAGAAACTGCTGGGCTGGTTTGGCGGCTTTGGCTGGTCTGGCACGATGGGCTTTTTAACCCAGGCGCTGGGTATCCCGGCCTTTTTTGCCGGGCTGGCGATTCTGACGGAGTTTTTTGGCGGACTGGCCATTTTGCTGGGGCTGTTTACCCGCCTGGCTGGCCTGGGATTGGCCATTACGATGCTGGTGGCAATGTTTAAGGTTCACTGGGCCAATGGTTTCTTCCTGGACCTGAAAGGGCCAGCTGATGGGATTGAATACGTATTCGTGCTATTCTGGCTGGCAGCTTATTTTGCGGTAAAAGGAGCAGGCAGGATTTCCCTGGATCACCTGCTTGCCCGGAGATCTAAATAAGAAGCCCCTCAGCGGGCTTTTTTCTACTGGTAGGAGGTGAAGGAGATGTCGGTACTTCAGCCCCATGTCCGGGAAAATGATTTGTCCTTTGAAGAAGTTATTGCTGCCAATGAAAAAAAGATTTTGAACCTGCTCTATGGGATGACCGGGGACTATCATCTGGCCCAGGATCTGGCCCAGGAGACTTTTTTACGGGCCTTTAAAGCCTTTCACACCTTTGCCGGTAAAGCAGCAGTATCCACCTGGCTTTATCGCATTGCCGTGAACGTAGCTTTAGACTACCAGCGCAAAGGATTTGTTCGCAGTGAACAGCCGGTGGAGCAAATTGCTGAAGTTAGAGGGGAAGATACCTGTGCTCAGGATCCCGATAAATCATGTCAAAAAAGGGCAATCAGGGACATTCTCTTTGCCTCCATTGCCAGGCTGCCGGAACAGCAACGGGAAGTTTATATTTTGAGAGAAATTAATGGTTGTTCCACCAAAGAAGTGGCTGAAATTCTGGGGTGCTCATCAGCTATGGTGAAATGGCGACTTTACAAGGCCCGCCTGGCCTTAAAGAAAATTTTACAGCAGGAACATAGCTATAAAAAAGCCGGGGTATTTCGGCTGAGCAGTCATGGTATAGAATAAAACCTGAATCCGCTTTCGCAAGAGAGCGGATTTTTTCTTGACAAAAAGTCAAAAAAGGGATATATTTAAACAGTCTAAACATTAGATTGTCTAAACAAGTGAGGGATGCCGATGAATGAACGGGAATTTGAGGATTATTTAGAGCGCTGGCAGGCGGCATTTGGCCGGATCATGCGGAATTTTGGCAATCGGCTGGCCGCCGAGGAGCCTGATTTGACCGGGCCCCAGTTTTTTCTCCTGAACCTCCTGGACCAGCAGGGACAAGCCACCGTCAGCCAGCTGGCAGAGGCTTTGCATGTCAAGCCCAGTTCAGTTACAGTCATGCTGGATCGTCTGGAAAATAACGGCCTGATTGTCCGTTCCCGTGAAACCCGGGATCGCCGGGTAGTCTTGATAAGTTTGTCGGAGGCGGGAAAGGATAAACTGGCTGAGGCCAGACGAAAACGGCGGCTGGTTCTGAAGGGCTATTTGGAAAAACTGGATCAAGAGGAAAGGGAAGTTTTGCTTACCATTCTGGAAAAGATGGCCAAAATTGAGGAGTGATTTTAGTGCAAACACAGGAATGGGCTACCACTATTACGGCTGAAGAGGGCATGGAAAAACGGGGTCTATTGATTTTTGGGTTACTGGTAGCGATGTTGTTTTCCGCTCTTGATAATACCATCGTGGGGACAGCCATGCCGCGAATAGTGGGGGAACTGGGCGGTCTGGGCATGATGACCTGGTTGACTACTGCCTATATGCTCAGTTCCACTGCGGTTGTGCCTATCGCCGGTAAACTGGCGGATTTGCTGGGGCGTAAGTCGGTATATGTTGCCGGGTTGTTGCTGTTTATGTTTGGCTCTGCTCTCTGTGGGCTGGCCCAGAGTATGGAACAACTCATTATCTTTCGGGCTCTGCAGGGCATCGGCGGAGGAGTAATGATGCCGATGGCTATGGTAGTAATCGGGGATATTTTTACTGGGGCAGAACGGGCCAGGTGGCAGGGAGTTTTTGGGGCTGTTTTTGCCCTGTCTTCCATCATCGGGCCCCAGGTGGGGGGCTGGATTGTAGATGCCTGGAACTGGCGCTGGGTGTTTTACATTAATTTACCTACCGGGCTACTGGCTACTTTTTTAATCGCCACTGCTCTCAAAAACAAGCGTCTGGAACGACGGGTCCAAATTGATTACCGGGGGATGTTTACCCTGATCGCTGGAGTAGTGAGTCTATTGCTGGCTTTGAGCCTGGGTGGCAAGGAGTATCCCTGGCAGTCCTGGCAAATTCTTTCCCTGTTCGGTTTGGCGGCTTTGCTGCTCAGTGCTTTTATACTGGTAGAGACCCGTGTCAGTGAACCGGTCTTCCCCCTGCACCTTTTCCAGAACCGGGTCTTCATCCTGTTAAGTGGCATTGGCTTTTTAATGTCAATCGGTATGTTTGGAGCCATTATGTTTGTGCCCTTGTTCATGCAAGGGATAATCGGCATCAGCCCGTCTGAATCGGGAACGGTAATGATGCCCATGATGCTGGCCATGATGGCGGCTAGTATTATTGGTGGCCGGCTGGTTCAATTTTTGGGGCTAAGAAAACAGATGCTGCTGGGTATGTTAACCATGGTGGGAGGGTTCTGGCTGTTATCTACCATGGATATGAGTACCAGCAAGCAGCTGGCCATGGTGTATATGGGTGTTCTGGGGGTAGGAATAGGTCTGGTGATGCCATTGACGACTCTGGCCTTACAGGAATCCTTTAGCAAGCAGGAACTGGGAATCGTTACTTCCTCCAGCCAGTTTTTCCGGCAAATTGGCGGTACTTTTGGTATGACCATTCTGGGTGCGGTGATGAATTACCGTTCCAGCCATTTGCTGACTGAGAAAATGAAACCTTTTCTAATTCAGCTGCCGGCGCAGGCTCAATCCTGGGCCAGACAGTTGCAGGAACAGATCAGTCATAATGCCCAGGCCCTCTATTCTACCTTGCTAAACCCAGCTGCAATGCAAAAAATGCCTCTGGCCTTGCAACGGGTACTGGTACCCATTTTGAAAACTTCTCTTGTTGATACCTTGCAGCATGTTTTTCGCTATGGTATGGTGTTTGTCATCCTGGGAGCAGTGTTAACCCTGTTTCTGGGGGAAATTCAATTGACACAGGGACGCAAGTCGCAGGTTTAACCTGCGGCTTTTCTTTTTGTTTGACATTTTTTTGCTAAATGCATATAATCATAACAGGATATATGAATAAGTGTTCAAACAATCAAATGAAAACAGGGGGTGAGAGGATGGAGCGCTGTGATTGTACCATTATCCATGAGGAGGTCGTAAAACAGGTAAAGGAAAAAATGCCGGCGGAAGAGCAGTTATATGACCTGGCGGAGCTGTTCAAGGTGTTTGGTGATACTACCAGAATCAAAATTCTGTATGCCCTGTTTGCGGCAGAAATGTGTGTCTGTGATATTGCAGCCTTGCTTAATATGTCTCAATCGGCCATTTCCCACCAACTCCGGGTATTGAAACAGGCACGGCTGGTCAAAAACCGCAAGGAAGGAAAGATAGTTTATTATTCCTTGGATGATGAACATATTAAACAGATTTTTGATCAGGGTTTCCTGCATATTACTGAAAAATAATGGCAAGAAGGGATAAAGATGAACAAAGGATTGCTAGCGAAACAGCATGCCCAAAAGGTCCTGCTGTTACAGGGCCTGTCCTGTGCCAATTGTGCTGCTAAAATCGAGGAAAAGGTGCGTAACCTGGATGGGGTGAGGGCAGCCACTCTGGATTTTGTTGCCCAGAGATTAACGATCGAGGTGGAGAACCAGGAGGAAACAGACCGGATTGTGACTGAAGCTGCGCGGATTGCACAGCAGATAGAGGCGGGACTGGAAGTCAGGGAAGAAGAGAAAGGATTACCAGAGGAGCAACTCCTGACAGCAGTAAAAAAAGGGGAATTGTTGCGTTTAGGAATAGGAGCGCTGGTTTACCTGCTGGCCCTGGTTTTGAAAATGCCGACAGGGCTGGAATTGCTGCTGTTCTTGCTGGCCTATGGCCTGGTGGGTGGGGAAATAGTACTCAAGGCTATGAAAAATATCGGCAGGGGGCAGGTGTTTGATGAAAATTTCCTCATGACCATTGCAACTCTGGGCGCTTTTGCCCTGCGGGAATATCCGGAAGCGGTAGCGGTGATGCTTTTTTACCAGGTGGGTGAGCTTTTGCAGGATATGGCTGTACAGCGTTCCCGCCGTTCCATTCAGGCGGTGCTGGCTATCCGTCCTGACTCGGCCAATTTGTTGCTGGGGCAGGAAGTAAAAAGGGTGAAGCCGGAGGAGGTGCCGGTGGGAGCTTTCATTCTGGTAAAAGCAGGGGAAAAAATACCCTTGGACGGGAGAATAGTGCTAGGCTCCTCAACGGTGGATACTTCGGCTTTAACCGGGGAAGCTTTGCCACGTACGGTACGGGAAGGAGATGAAGTGCTGGCGGGATTTATTAATCAGAATGGGCTGTTGACCATTGAAGTAACCAGGGCCTATGAGGAATCCGCTGTAGCCCGTATCCTAGAGCTGGTGCAATCTGCTGCTACCCAGAAAGCGCCGACGGAAAACTTTATTACCACTTTTGCCCGCTATTATACCCCGGCGGTGGTGCTGGCGGCTGCAGCAATAGCCTTGATTCCACCTTTGACCTTTTCGACAGCGGGTTTTTCCCTCTGGCTTTACCGGGCCCTGGTCTTTCTGGTTGTCTCCTGCCCCTGTGCCCTGGTGGTTTCCATTCCCCTCGGTTTCTTTGGAGGTCTGGGAGCGGCAGCCCGCCGGGGGATCCTGGTCAAGGGGGGCAATTATCTGGAAGCCCTGAGTAAACTGGAAGCAGTAGTATTTGACAAAACCGGGACCCTGACTCAGGGGGTTTTTCAGGTGGTAGAGGTAGTACCGGCGGGAAAGTGGCCCAGAGAAGAGATACTGGCCTATGCGGCACTGGCGGAGAGTTTTTCTAATCATCCCCTGGCCCGTTCAGTGCTGGCAGCCTGGGGACAGCCGGTAGAGCAGGTTCTGGTCAGCGAGTATGAAGAAATCAGCGGCCAGGGTGTGAAGGCTGTGGTCCAGGGTACCAGGGTTATTGCTGGTAAACGGCAACTGCTGGAGACAGAAGGTATTGCCGTACCGGTAACAGAGGTGGAAGGCACGGTAATCTGGCTGGCCCTTGCCGGGGAATATGCCGGCTATATCCGGCTGGCAGACCAGCTGAAACCTGATGCAAAGCAAGCTATTAACAGTCTACGGCAGCTGGGCATCCGGCGGCTGGTGATGCTGACCGGGGATAGCCAGGCAGCGGCCCGGCAGGTAGCGGAACAGCTGGGTATTACTGAGGTTAAGGCGGAATTGTTGCCCCAGGACAAAGTAGTCTGGCTGGAAAAAATCGAACAGGAAAAAACTGCTCAAGAGAAAGTAGCTTTTGTGGGTGATGGCATCAATGATGCTCCTGTCTTGGCCCGGGCCGATATCGGAATCGCCATGGGGGGGCTGGGGGCAGATGCTGCCATTGAAGCTGCAGATGTGGTGCTGATGCGGGATGAACCGGTACAGCTGGTAGAAGCCGTGCAGATAGCCCGCCGCACCAAACAAATTGTCTGGCAGAATATTGCCCTGGCTTTTGGGGTAAAAGGGATGGTACTTCTGTTAGGAGCCGGAGGACTGGCCACCATGTGGGAAGCGGTTTTCGCTGATGTAGGAGTGGCTCTGCTGGCTGTTTTAAATGCTCTGCGGATCTTGCAGAGCCAGAGACTACCGGATAGAGACCCTTGCTGACAATCTGCCTCCCTTTGTGTTATTATTATTGTGAAAGGGGAGTGGGTTGGATGGTTCAGGTAGCACGGCGTATCGAACTGCTGACTACCGGGATTTTTTCCGTAATGGAGGCCAAAAAGCGGGAAGTGGAGGCCCGGGGCTTGCCAGTGATCAATCTGGGGATTGGCAGCCCGGACCGCCCTCCTGCTCCGCATATAAAAGCTGCCTTGCGTGCCGGGATTGAAAAGGATGTTAATTATCGTTATCCGGTGTTTGAGGGCTGTTTGGAGTTACGGCAAGCTATTGCCCGCTGGTATCAGCGCCGTTTTGATGTGGAGCTGGATCCGGAGCGGGAAGTGCTGGTGTTGATGGGATCCCAGGACGGGCTGGCCCATCTGGCCTGGGCCTATATTGAGGCGGGAGACCTGGCTCTGGTACCTGATCCGGGCTATCCCATTTATAGTGCCAGTATCTTGCTGGCCGGAGGGGAATTATATCCTTTGCCGCTGAAGGAAGAAAACGGTTTTCTGCCCCGGCTGGAGGATATTCCGGCAGAGGTGGCCCGGCGGGCGAAACTGCTGACCCTCAATTACCCCAGCAATCCGGTGGCGGCGGTGGCGGACCGAGCCTTTTTCCGGCAGGCAGTGGAATTCGCCCGGCAGTATGATTTACTGGTTTGTCATGATGCGGCCTATTCCGAACTGGCTTTTGATGGTTTTAAGCCTATGAGTTTTCTGGAGGTACCCGGGGCGAGGGAGGTAGGGGTGGAGTTTCACTCCTGTTCCAAGTCCTTTAATATGGCGGGTTGCCGTATAGGCTTTGTAGTAGGCAATCAGGAGGTTATCGCCAACCTGAATAAAATCAAATCCAATATCGATTATGGAGTTTTTAGCGCGGTTCAGGAGGCAGCAATTGCGGCCTTAGAAGGTCCCCAGGATTTTGTTCGGGAAAATGCAGCTACTTATCAGAAACGGCGGGATGTGCTGGTAGAAGGACTGGCTGAAGCGGGCTGGCAGATTCCCAAACCGAAAGGCTCCATGTTTTTATGGGCCCGGATTCCGGCCGGTTTTTCCACTTCCATGGAGTTTGCCCTCACATTACTGGAAAAAGCCGGAGTGCTGGTGATTCCCGGTCATGCCTTTGGGGCGCAGGGGGAAGGATATGTACGCATCGCCCTGACCCAGGAAGTGCCGCTCTTACAGGAAGCAGTGGCCCGAATTAAAGCTAATTTTCATTTCTGAACAACTTACCTCCGCTGCCAGCGGGGGTTTTCTCACTTGTTGAAAAGAAAAGGCTGGTGACCAGATTGATTATTGGCTGTGGACGGATTACCCTTTACCTGGCAGATGGGCATTCCCTGAAGGATAAAAGACGGGTTTTACAGAGTATAATTAGCAGAATGCGCAGCAAATTCAATGTGGCGGTGGCAGAGATAGCCGATCAGGATTTGTGGCAGAAAATCACCCTGGGCATTGCTGTCATTGGCGGCAATTCAGCTCATGCGGGCAGCCAGCTCCAGGCTATTATCGACTGGCTGGAAGCGGAACCGCGCCTGCGGGTGGGTGAGGTGGAAACAGAAATACTGTAAACTGGAGGATGGAGAGTGAACTGGCAGGAGACATTATACAGAGGCTGGAAAAAGGGGATAAATACCACCTGGGTGCTGGCCAAAACCATGCTACCTATCTACATAGCAGTGAACTTACTTAAACTGACGCCCCTGTTTACCTGGTTGGCGGATATTTGTCGGCCCTTGATGGCCCTGTTCGGTTTACCGGGGGAAGCGGCTACCGCCCTGGTGATCGGCAATTTGCTCAATCTCTATGCTGCCATTGGGGCCATGGCGGCTATCACCTTAACGGGGAAACAGATTACCATTATCTCTTTAATGCTGTTGCTTTCCCATAATTTACTGGTAGAAACCGCTGTTTCCCGTCAGACTGGAATCGCTGGCTGGCCGCTGGTAGCAGTGCGATTGGGTTTTTCCTTTTTGGCGGGGATCATTTTGAATTTATTCTGGTAGGTGAGCAGGGGTGGAAACAATACTGTCCATCGGCATGGGGAGCCTGCGGCTGATCTGGGATGTGGCCGTTATCGTCATACCTATTATGCTGGTACTGGAGATTCTGAAAGATCTAAAATGGCTGGATATAGCGGCCGGCTGGCTGGCCCCGGCTCTGGGCAAAATCCATCTGTCCCGGGCAGCGGCTTTGCCCTTGCTGGTAGGTTTGGTTTTCGGTATTGCCTATGGGGCCGGGGTGATAATAGCGGCGGCCCGGGAGGGGGAGCTGTCCCGCAAGGATTTGCATTTGCTCAGTATCTTTCTGGTACTCAATCATGCTATCATCGAAGATACCCTTTTGTTTGCCAGGATTGGTGCCAGTGGATGGCTGTTGTTGACAGCCAGGACGGTGATGGCTATTATTGTTACCTGGATGGTGGGAAAATGGTTATTGAAGGAGGAGCAGTCATGGGAAAATTCATCGATGTAATGCAGGTGGAAGAACTGGAGGAAATTTTGCGTCAAGGCGGGAAAAAGCTGTTTTTTAAACACAGCGCTACCTGTCCTATCAGTGCCCGGGCTCACCAGGAAGTGGAACAATGGCTGGCTGAACGGGGGCCGGAGCAGGTAGTCTATCGCATTGTAGTGCAGGCAGCCCGACCGGTGAGTAACCGCCTGGCCGAAGTGAGTGGGGTAGCCCATGCCAGTCCCCAGGTTCTCTGGCTGGATGGGACCAGTCCCCTCTGGCATACCAGCCATGGCCAGATAACCAGGGCCAACCTGCAGGCTCATATTAACTAATCCAGGGACAGGAGCTGAATAACCGTGCGTTTAGCTTTGCCGAAAAAATATATTCGCCCTCTCTGGCGGGCTATTATCGAATTTGATTTGCTCAGTCCGGGGGACCGGGTGCTGGTAGGCTTTTCTGGCGGGAAGGACAGTTCTTTTTTGCTCTATGCCCTTTCGGTATTACGCAAGCATGCGCCTTTCCCTTTTGAAGTAGGGGCCCTGACCATTGACCTGGGCTTTGAAACGGGTTTTCCCCGGCAGGAATTGGAGGCCTTTTGTCAGCGAGTAGATGTGCCTTTTTATACTGTTCATACTAAAATTAGCGAGCTGGCCCTGGGGGAGGATCGGCAAAGTGCCTGTGCCCGCTGTTCTTTTTTTCGGCGCGGAACCTTCAATGCCTTTGCCAGAGCCCATGGTTTCAACAAGGTGGCTTATGCCCATCACTATGATGATGCCGTAGAAACCTTTTTGATGAGCATCCTTTACAGTGGCCAAATCCAGACTTTCCAGCCCAAAACCTGGCTGGATGAAAGCCAGCTCTGGGTAATCCGGCCGCTGGTCTATTTCCGGGAGAAGGAAATCCGGCGAGCTGGGAAGGAGCTGGGGATTCAACCCATCCCCAGCCCCTGTCCTTTAGATGGCTATACCAAAAGGGCAGAAGTGAAGGAGCTGTTACGCCAGCTTGGCCGGCAAAACCGCCAGGTCTTTGCCAATGTAGCCGCTGCCATGCGGGAAGGCACCCCGGTGGAGCGCTGGCCCCGGGAATTGAGCAAGAAAGAGATCTGGCAAAAGAGCCTGGACTTCTGGCGGAACAAGAGTTAAAGGGCAGGAAGCTGGTCCAGCCAGTCCAGGAGCTCGGCCAGGGTTCCTCGCCAGTGAGCGGGATAAGTGGGTTCACCCCGGTCGATGAGGCAATCAGTGACCAGACCGGTGGTGATACCCAGAGTGGTAGCCACCAGGTCCTCCTGCGCATCATTGCCGAACATGAAACAGGCTTCCGGGGGGCGGTTAATATTTTCACATACTTCAAGGAAATAACGGACTGCTGGTTTGGAACTGCGGTAGCTGTCATAATAGGTGACATGGAGCCAGGGCAGGTCGGCGATACCAGCCCAGTGCATGCGTTCCCGGGTAGCTTCCACAGGGAAGAGGGGATTGGTGGCCAGCACTACCTGGTAGCCTTTGGCCAGGGCTTTTTCTACCACCTGCCGGGCCAGGGGCGTAGGCTGACAGCACTTTTTCAGCTGCGGAAAAACTTCAAGATAGTATTTTTCAAAATGGGGCAGGAGTTCTTCCTGTCCCTTTTCTGTCAGACGGGTAAAGGTATGCCAGAAAGCTTCGGCATTGGTAAGGCGGCCATCATTGGCGATCATGGCCTCAGTAGCCTGCCAGAAGTGGCGTAAAAAGGTTTTGCGGTCTGCCAGCCAGTGGAAATGCTCAGCTACCGCCTGCAAATATTCCTGCATGAATAATTCCTGATCAATAGGCAGTAATGTACCGTCCAGGTCAAATAAAATCGTGTCCCGTTTCATATACCTTTACCTCCTCATGGTGTTATAGTGGTTGACGGCAACAGCAATTTATCATAGAATATACAATACAAGGGTATAGTATAAATCAAGACAGAAGTGATACTTTCATGGGTCCGGTAGAATGGCTGGCGCGTAAACTATACTATCACACAGGGCAAGAAATTTCCAGCTGTCAATCCGCCTGTAAGGTGGATGGGGAAGAATATGGGAGGAAGAAGGAGGAAGAGCGGGATGCCTATCTACATCGACAAAAAGCTATGTGACCAGAACAAGGACTGTCCGGCAGCGACCTATTGTGTACCCCTGGCCCTGCGCTATGACAAAGAACGGGGTGAAATCGTCTATGATCGGGAGAAATGCATGAGCTGTGGCACCTGTGTGGTCCATTGCGGACCGGGGGCCATCTACTTCGCTCAGGATGACGAGGAACTGGCTCTGCTGGTAGAGGAGCTGAAACGGTTAGAAGAGGAAAACGGCTAAAGGCCGCTTTCCTCTTTTTCTATTTGTGGTAAAATGGAGAGGAAATGGAGGGTTAATGGATGCAACACGAATTTTACTGGAATCCCCCTGCTCCTACCGATTTACCGGGAATGCTGAAACGAATGCGTTCTGCCGGTCAGGATGTACTCTACCGGCTGGGGGAGAATGGTTTACAAAAGGCCCTGAGCTGGGATGGTCGACCTGTTTTATTGACAGTACAGGAAGAAGGCACAGTAACCAAACCCTGCTGGCATATTGAGGTGGCTGGCCCCGAGCTACCGCCTGACTGGCAGGAACGGGCTATTGCCTATTTAAGCCATGTCTTTTGCCTGAATTTTGATTTGCCTGCTTTTTATCAGTTTTGCCGCCAGCATCTTCCCCTGGCTGCTCTGGTGGAGCGTTTCTATGGTCAGCGCATGATCCTGGAGCCGACTCTTTATGAAGCGGCCATTAGCTCTATAATTGCCCAGCAGCTCAATCTCAGTTTTTGCGCCCAGCTGAAACGGAATTTGCTGGTCCGTTGTAATTGCCAGTGGCACTGGGAAGGGGTGGACTGGCTGTTGTTTCCTGAGCCGCAACAACTGGTCAGGTTGACCGCGGAAGATTTACGTTTACTCAAGTTCAGCCGCAGTAAGGCAGAATATGTACTGGGAGTGGCCCAGGCTACAGCAACAGGCCAGCTGAACTGGAGCAAGGTTGAAACCATGCCGGAACAGGAGGCGATGAGCTATTTAATTTCCTGGCGGGGCATTGGGCGCTGGACAGCAGAGTGTATCCTGCTGTTTGGCCAGGGGCGGTCGGACTTGTTGCCGGCAGCGGATATCGGTTTACGTAATGCGGTTGGGCAGCTGTGGGGGCTGGGACGCCAGGCAACTGAAGCTGAAGTACGGGAAATCGGGGAAGGCTGGCGGCCCTACCGGAGCTGGGTAACCCATTATCTCTGGTTGAGTTTAACAGAAAATTCAGGCAAAGACTTGTAAAAATGACCATAATATGCTATGATAATTACTGTTAAAAAAGAATAACAGAGGCGCCTGGCCCTGAGGGGTCGGCTTAAACGGTATCCGGTGCGAATCCGAGCATTTACTGTGTTGGTGAGCGGGCTCATTGTGAGGGGCCAGCGATGAACCTCAGCCAGTAACCGGCCTGCTGAAACACACCTTTATGCAAATGGGAGGTGGTTTGCTTCAGGCTGTCCGTTAAGCTGAGCGCCTTGCCTTCCCTGGTCATAAGGCTGGGGATTTTTTATTTTGCAATGCTGGGAGGGGAAGAGTAGATGAAAAAGTACAAGTCATTAGTTCTGATTGGTTTGGGTTTATTATGGTTTACTTTAAATGCCCCTGTTAATGCTTATGCCATGCACATAGCTGAAGGCTTCCTGCCGCCGGTTTGGGCGGGATTATGGTATTTGCTGTTCTTGCCCTTTTTGGCCTGGGGTTTGTACCGGATAAACCGGATAGTAAAAGCCAACCCCGGAGTAAAGATGCTCCTGGGTTTGGTGGGAGCTTTTGCCTTTGTACTATCTGCATTAAAAATACCTTCCGTAACCGGTAGCTGTTCCCATCCAACGGGAGTGGGGCTGGGAGCTATCCTGTTTGGTCCAGCTGCCATGATGGTGCTGGGCACGATTGTTCTCCTTTTTCAGGCTTTACTGCTGGCCCATGGCGGGGTAACTACTTTAGGAGCCAATGCCTTTTCTATGGCTATTACTGGCCCTCTGGTTTCCTATGGACTTTACAAGCTTTTGCAAAAAACCGGGGTGAACCGCAGTTTCAGCATTTTTCTGGCCGCTACCCTGGGGGACCTGGCTACCTATCTGGTGACATCGGTTCAGCTGGCCCTGGCATTTCCCACCGGTGGGCTCATTGCTGCCTTTCTCAAATTTGCCGGGATTTTTGCCCTTACCCAGATTCCGCTGGCCATCAGCGAAGGCTTGCTGACTGTAGTGGTCTTTAATACCATCAGCAATTATAACCGCCAGGAGTTAGTGGAACTGGCAGTTCTGACGGAGGAGGGTTAAGATGAAAAAGCAAAATCTTATTTTATTGCTAATGGCCGTGGTTTTATCTTTAGGACCTCTTGTCCTGTTGCCCAATGCCCCTTTCGCTGGAGCTGATGGGCAGGCGGAAGAAGTGATCAGCCAGTTGCGTCCTGACTACAAGCCCTGGTTCCAGAATTTCTGGCAACCGCCCAGCGGGGAAGTGGAAAGCTTGCTCTTTGCCCTGCAAGCAGCCCTGGGCAGTGGTTTTATTGGCTATTATTTAGGCTATCTTCGCGGCAAAAAACAGGCAGAGGAGAAAAAAGGGCATGTTTAATATCGATCAATTTGCTTATAATAACCGGCTGCGTCATGTTCATCCTCTGGAAAAATTGCTATTGACCGGATTAACTATGGGGGCGGTCTTGAGCCATCCCCAACCGGTGGTAACGGGCCTGGTGCTGCTAATAATGAATGGAATTTTATGGGGGCGGGCTGGTATACCCTTGCGCTATCTGGTGCGGCTGCTGCTTTTGCCTTTTTCCTTTTTGCTGCTCAGTGCCTGGACGATTTTGTTAAGCCTCAGTACCGAGCCGGTTAGTGGGATTATAACCTGGAAAATCGGGCCGCTGTTTGCAGGGATTGACTGGCGGCAGCTGGGGCTGGCCCTGCGGGTTATACTACAGGCTCTGGCTGCTGTCAGCTGCCTTTACTTTCTCATCCTGACTACACCGATGGTTGAGATCCTGGGAATTCTGCGCCGTTTGCAGATTCCGCCCCTGCTACTGGAACTGATGGGATTGGTTTATCGCTTTATCTTTGTGCTGGCGGAAACAGCAGTACAGATCCAGATTTCCCAGGCTTCCCGCTGGGGCTATGCCAGTCTGGGCAATTCCTACCGCTCCCTGGGCCAGTTGATAACCGCTCTGTTGTTCAAATCCCAGCAGCGTTCCCGCCAGCTCTATCAAGCTCTGGAGGCCAGGGGTTATCAGGGGGAGTTAAGGGTATTGGAACCGGAATATCACTGGTCCGGTGCCAATCTGGCCTTGATTGCTCTGGTACAAATGGTACTCTGGTTTATGGCATTAAACGGGGGAGGAGAAAAAATTGTCATCTTTCATTCTTGAGGCCTGTGCCGTGGAATTTGCCTATCCGGATGGGACGGTAGCATTGCAGGGTGTGAATATGGCGATTGAACGGGGAAAGAAAATTGCCGTGCTGGGGTCCAATGGGGCGGGCAAATCCACCCTGTTTTTGCACTTTAACGGAATTTTACGGCCCCGGCAGGGGGAAATCCGTTTTGCCGGGCATAAAGTCAGCTATAAACATAAAGATTTACTGGAGCTGCGCAAACGGGTGGGGATTGTTTTTCAGGACCCGGATAGCCAGCTATTTTCCGCCAGTGTCTATCAGGAGATTTCCTTTGGCCCCCTCAATCTAGGCTTGGCGGAAGCGGAGGTGCGGCGGAGGGTGGAACAGGCTCTGGCAGCCACGGAGATCAGCCATTTACGGGATAAACCGACCCATGCCTTGAGTTACGGGCAGAAAAAACGGGTTTCCCTGGCGGCCATTCTGGCCATGGAGCCGGAAGTGCTGATTTGTGATGAGCCTACAGCCTGGCTGGATCCGCGCCATTCCAGACAAGTAATGGAATTGCTGGATAATATTAGCGACAAGGGGACGACGGTCATCCTTTCCACCCATGATGTGGAACTGGCCTATGACTGGGCAGATTATGTCTATGTCATGCAACAGGGACGGGTAATCGGGCAGGGAACACCGGCGGAAATTTTCCTGGATGAAAAGCTTCTGCAACAGGCAGATCTGACTCAGCCCTGGCTGGTTGAGGTATATCAGGCCTTGAGGCAACGGGGGCTAACTAACCGGCCGCTGCCGCGCAATCGACAGGAGTTGCTGGCCCTGGTGCTGGCTCAATAAAAAAGCTGTCCGCAAGGACAGCTTTTATGCTTCACAGAAAACAAAACCTACCAGACCAGGGCCGGTATGGATGCCAAGAGCCGGGGAAATCTGTTCCAGAAAGCTTTCTACCACAGTGGGGAGCTCTTTCAGTTTTTTGTAAAGCTCCCGTGCCTCTGCCTCGGCGGCGCCATGCAGAACAGCCAGCCGGCAAGGGGTTTCTTTAGCCAGCTGTTCGCCTATTTTCAGCAATTCTTTTAACCCCAGTTTTTTTCCCCTTACTTTTGTGAAGGAAAAATACTTGCCTTCTTTATCAACAGAAATAATGGGTTTTAGATTGAGCATTTGCCCAAGAAAGGCGGAAACCGCACCAATACGACCGCCCCGGTGGAGATATTCCAGCGTATCGAGGATAAAAAAGACACGGCTAGTATCCCGCAGATGTACTAAGCGCTGCCAGATAGTATCCAGATCGGTTTGGCCGCTGCGCAGCATCCGGGCGGCTTCCAGAAGCAGAAAACCCTGACCGAAGGAAAGGGAACGGCTGTCAAATACCCGGATGTCCAGGCCTTCATACTGGCTGGCTATGGTCTGTACCATTTGCCAGGTACCAGAAAGACTGCTGGAGATATGGATGGCCAGTACCTGTTTGTAGCCTTCAGCCTTCAGTTGGTCCAGCAAAGCCAGAACCGCGCCGGGAGTGGGCATGGAAGTGGTGGGGATTTCAACCGGCAAGCGAGCATAGATATCCTCGGGCTGGATATCTACCCGGTCCAGGAACTGACCATCCTGATAATTGATGCCAAAGGGCAGGACGTGAATTTGCAGCGCTTCTAACAAGGTCGGGGGTAGATCGCAGGCGCTGTCTGTGATTAGTGCAATGGAAAACTGGGGCATTCTTTCTCCTCCAAATATTTAGATTTCTTTTATTTTAACATATTAACAACCATACTAAAAGCTATTTTAAAAAATTCCGAAAATCGGCAGGTAACGGAGCGCTAATTCCCTGTCCTGGCCAAACCAGGCGCTGGCAGTGGAGCAGAGGACGAGGGGCCAGGGGAGCGGCCGGACCGCCATAATATTTGTCCCCCAGAATAGGACAGCCCAGGTGGCTTAAATGTACTCGAATTTGGTGGGTACGACCGGTAACCAGCTCCAGTTCCAGCAGGGACCATTCCTTCCCGGTTTGTAGAAGGCGGTAGCGGGTAAGGGCAGGCTGCCCCGCAGGAATGATGGCGCGTAACTGTGGATGATGGGGATGAGGGCCGATGGGAGCTGAAATTTCTCCCGTTTCAGCCGGAGGCTGGCCCAAAACGATGGCCTGGTAATAGCGGCTGATTTTGCCGCTGCGCAGTAGCTGGTCCAGTACATGATGGGCATGGCTGTGTTTGGCAAAGAGAACAACGCCACTGGTGTCCCGGTCCAGTCTGTGGACAGGATGGGCCACCGGGGCCAGACCTTTTTGCTGCAGGTAATAGGCTACCCCATGGGCCAGAGTCGGTTTTTGCCCCTGGTGCGGTCCACCGGGATGAACAGCTATACCTGCCGGTTTGTTAAGAGCCAGGCACTGTTCATCTTCAAAAAGAATATCTAAAGCCATATGTATCGGGGTTAGACCGGGGGCCGGAGCAGCGGTTTCCAGCAGGACTTTCAGCTCATCTCCTGCTTTTACGGTATGGCCCAAAAAAGGGGCACGACCATTGAGCAAAATTCCCCGGCGGCGGGTCAGGCGCTGAATCGCCCGCCCTGATACCTGTAACTGCTGGCGCAGAATAGTTTCCACCGTCAAACCGGCTTGTTCGGGGGGAACAGAATAGGTCAGCCATTTGCGCAAGGAATTTGCTCCTTTCTGTGATATAATGGATAATAATATTATATCCCGAATTGGGAGGAAGGGAAATGCTTGATTTGCGCCGCACCCTGGCTCTCCTGTTGCCGTTGTCTCTGATGGCAATTGGGGTAATGCTGGTGGACAGAGCCACAGCCGTGCGTTCCTGGCAGGATTATGGCAATTACCATGCCTATGGCTTACGGCAGGCCCAGTTCGCTCTCCTGGCCCTGCTGGCCTTCTTTCTGGCCTGGCGGACTACTGTGCCTTTCTGGCAAAACTGGGCCTGGAGTATGTGGGCAATTACAGTAGTGCTAAACGGTTTTTTGCTGGTGCCTGGCTGGAGTATAGCGGCCGGCGGGGCAGCTCGCTGGCTCAAGCTGGGTGATCTGGTAATTGCCCCTGCTGGTTTGATGCTGCTTACTACCTGTTTGGTCTTACCCCTCTTACCCCGGCGGCGCTGGATGCTGGCCCTTTTAATGGGCGAGAGTTTGCTGCTGGCAGCTCAGCCCGATTTCAGCCAGATTCCTGTCCTCTGGGCAGCAGGCCTGACGGTGCTGGTCCTGAAGGGCAATTTCGGTCTGAGAGAAGGGTTGGCCGGAGCCCTGGGACTGTTGCTGTTTAGTGGTCTGGCCTGGTTACATCCCTATGTGCAGGGGCGTATTTACAATGTCCTCTGGCCCATACCAGGGCAGGGGGGTGAGGATTATCTGGGGCTGCGCCGCATGTGGGCAGAAGCAGGCTGGTGGGGCCAGGGTTTTACCTGGCGGCAGGAGAGTTATTATATCTCATCACCGGAAGATGATTATCTCTTTGCTTTCCTGGCCCACAAACTGGGTTGGGTAGCAGCTGTACTGCTGGTTATTGCCTATCTGGCCTGGGTTTGGGCGGTCTGGCCGCGGCGCTGGGAAAAGTACTGGCAGGGGGATTACCCCCTGATGGTGCGAGGGGCTTTGCTGGCCTGGCTGGGAAGTGCAGCGGCCTTGCATTTTCTGACCAATAGCGGCTGGTTTCCTATTACTACCATTAACTTGCCCTGGATGAGCTGGGGAGGAACTGGTTTGATTACAACCGCCTGGGCGGCAGGTTTGGCGGCCGGGATGGTAGGAAAGGAAGAAGGAGAGTATGCAGGAGCGGGTTAGACCGCTCTTTTTTTCTTGGTCAGTGGCGACACCGGCAAACGGTGCATACAATTCAATGAGGTGATGCTAGATGGATGAGGTCAAGCTGGTGTATAAGGGCAAGGCCCTGCCCTTTTTTGGACGGCTGCAGGAAAACCAGACCTGGGTGCCTATCCGGCCTTTGCTGGAAAGCCTGGGTCATCGTCTGGTCTGGGATGGCAGTAATCGGATCGTTTATATTGATTCCCAGCCAGTGGTAGCAGTCAAACCCCTGGCCAACCGGATTATCTGTCTGGACGCCGGGCATGGCGGGCCTGACCCGGGAGCGGTAGGGCCCAGTGGCTTGAAGGAAAAGGATGTCACTCTGGATGTGGTTCTGAAGCTGAAACAGCTCTTACAAAATGACGGGGCCCAGGTGATTTTAACCCGGGATAGTGACCGGGTAGGGGAACCGGATAGCCGGGTAGCGGAATTATCCCGGCGGGTAAAGCTGGCCAATAGTCAGGGGGCCCATATCTTTGTTTCTGTTCATTGTAATTCTGCAACCAATAGGGAAGCCAGGGGCACTGAGATCTATTTCCATCATGCTACTGCCCGGTCGCTGGCACAGGCCTTAGAACCACCCCTGCAAAAACCCGGGTTACCCTG
Organism: Carboxydocella sporoproducens DSM 16521; assembly: GCF_900167165.1. Taxonomy (NCBI): domain Bacteria; kingdom Bacillati; phylum Bacillota; class Clostridia; order Eubacteriales; family Clostridiales Family XVI. Incertae Sedis; genus Carboxydocella; species Carboxydocella thermautotrophica. Next base: position 26,041 of record NZ_FUXM01000020.1, read on the forward strand.
GCGGGGGATTAAACAGGGCAATTTTCTGGTCATTCGCAAAGCCCAGATGCCGGCAGTACTGGTGGAACTGGCCTTTATCAGTAACCCCATTGAAGAAAGACTGCTGGCCGATAACGCCTGGCGGCAACGCTGGGCTCAGGCCCTGCGTGATGGGATTATAAATTATTTTCAAAGCTAAACAATATACTTGTAAAGGTTCTGGTGCTGTGCTATATTAGACAGGGCAAATTTTAAATACTGACATACTAAGGAGGAGCAGCATTGGAACAACAGTTGCGCAAGGAATTGGGCTTATTCACAACAATGATGCTAGTAGTGGGTATGGTTATTGGAGCAGGGGTCTTTTTTAAACCGGCTGTGATCCTGAAAGCCACCGGTTCACCGACCTGGTCGTTGGGAGCCTGGATTCTAGGTGGAATCATCACTCTGGCGGCGGGTTTGACTATGGCGGAACTGGCGGTAGCAATTCCCCGTACAGGGGGTCTATATGCCTACCTGGAAGAACTGTATGGGCCAGTTGTTGGTTTTCTCTTTGGCTGGGTCCAAACGGTAATCTACGGACCGGCTATAGTAGCAGCTCTGGCTATTATCTTTTCTGCCCAGCTCGGGCAGCTGTTGCATTATTCTGGCTGGGTAGAAACTCTGGTTGCTATCGGCCTGGTATTGCTGGTAGCGTTGATTAACACAACTGGCACCAAACAGGGCGGTAGAGTGCAAACCATTTTTACCATTGGCAAACTCATACCCATCCTGACAATTATCGGTTTTGGTTTATGGCAGGGCCAGGAGCAACTGGGCTTGTTTACCGGTACAGCAACACGCATTACCATTAGCGGTCTGGGTGCGGCGATCCTGGCTACTCTCTGGGCCTATGACGGCTGGCTCAATGTCAGTTATGTAGCTGGAGAGATGAAAAATCCCAAACGGGACTTACCAATTGCTATTTCTTCCGGCCTGTTGCTGGTTATGGCTGTTTACCTGACAATCAATTATGCAATTTTCAAGGTAGTGCCTCTGACCCAGCTGGAACAGTCGGCTACACCAGCCACGGATGCGGCTCAGATGCTCTTTGGTACATTTGGAGCCAGTATTGTCGGTATCGGCATTCTGGTCTCTATCTTCGGAGCATTGAATGGTTATTTGTTGACTTCTGCCCGGGTGCCTTTTGCCATGGGACAAAAAGGTCAATTACCAGGCAGTGACTGGATCGGCAAAGTTCACCTGACCTTTGGCACCCCAGTAAACGCTATATTCTTGCAGGTGATAATTGCATGTTTCTTCATTCTCACCGGGAGCTTTGATCGCCTTACTGATCTGGCCATGTTTTCCGTCTGGATTTTCTTTGTTTTAGGCCTGGCCGGAATTTTTCTTTTGCGGCGAAGGGAGATAGGCCAGGATCAGTACCGGGTACCCCTTTATCCTTTTGTGCCGCTGGTAGCAATGATAGGGGGAACTTATATTTTACTCAATAATTTGGTTACTAATCCTCTGGATTCCTTGTTTAGCCTGGGCATTACCGCCCTGGGCTTACCGGTTTACTGGTGGACAGGTAAAAAAGAAGGGGCTATTTAGCCCCTTCTTTTTATAATTTTTCACTTACCACTTTGGCCTGGGTGAAGAGCAGGAGATAGTCGCGGCCACCGGCCTTGGAGTCGGTGCCGGACATGTTAAAACCACCAAAGGGATGGACGCCTACCAGGGCCCCGGTGCATTTACGGTTGAAGTAGAGGTTGCCGACATGGAAGTGGCGACGGGCTTTTTCCAGATGTTCGCGGTTGGTGGAATAGACGGCACCGGTCAGACCATAGATGGTATTGTTGGCAATTTCTAAGGCATGGTCGAAATCCCGGGCTTTGATAAAGGCTACTACAGGACCGAAGATTTCTTCCTGGGCAATGCGAGCCAGGGGGTCGACATCAGCGAAGACAGTGGGCTGGAGATAAAAGCCATTGCCTTCAGCTTTGCCGCCACCACACATCAAACGGCCTTCTTGTTTGCCGATTTCCATATACTCCAGGATTTTTTCATAGGCTTTCTGATCAACCACCGGACCCATGAAGTTGCCGGGATCTTGCGGAGGGCCGACCTTGATTTGTTTGGCCTTTTCCACTACTTTTTCCAGGACATAGTCATAGACATCTTGATGGATAATGGCACGGGAACAGGCGGAACACTTCTGGCCCTGGAAGCCAAAAGCTGAAGCAACTATCCCTTCAACAGCGGCTTCTAGATCAGCTTCCTTGTCGACGATGATAGCATCCTTACCGCCCATCTCCGCTACTACTCGTTTCAGCCAGATCTGGCCAGGGGCCAGTTTGGCTGCCCGCTCATAGATGCGCAGTCCCACTTCCATGGAACCGGTAAAGGAGATGAAACGGGTACGGGGATGATCCACCAGGAAGTCGCCAATGGCACCACCGCTGCCCGGCAGGAAATTGATTACCCCGGGAGGCAGGCCGACGCTTTCCATCAGCTCCACGAATTTGGCGGCGATTACCGGGGAAGCGGAAGCGGGCTTTAGCACCACAGTATTGCCGGATACGATGGCAGCAGTGGTCATCCCCACCAGGATAGCCAGGGGGAAGTTCCAGGGCGGGATGATTACCCCTACGCCCAGGGGAATATAGTACAGTTCATTGTCTTCACCGGGAATGCGGGTCAGGGGCTGGGGTTCGGCCAGACGCAGCATTTCCCGGCCGTAAAATTCCATGAAATCAATGGCTTCAGCGGTATCAGCATCGGCTTCAGCCCAGTTTTTACCGACTTCATAAACCAGCCAGGCGGAGAATTCATGTTTGCGCCGCCGCATTTCGGCTGCTGCTTTGAACAGATAACGGGCCCGTACGGCAGGATCTACCTGGGACCAGGTGCTAAAGGTTTCTTCTGCAGTTTTGATGGCTTTTTCAGCCAGTTCCAGGTTGGCTTTGGCTACATAGCCCACCACCTGGTCCTTGTTGCCCGGGTTAATGGAAACCAGTTTTTCCTCGGTCATGATTTTCTCTTTGCCGATCACCAGAGGATAGCTCTGGCCCAGCTGGCTTTCTACCAGGGCCAGGGCCCGGGTCATGGCTTCCCGGTTAGCCGGCTGGCTAAAATCTGTAAAAGGTTCGTTACGGTACTCTTGCAGCATGGAAATTTTACCTCCCTTGAATTTTTTATGGTTTAAGCATATTTTTCAGGATAAAGAAGAGGTTAGCGGGCCTTTCGGCCAGACGGCGGGAGAAGTAGGGATACCAGTCTTTACCGTAGGGTACATAGACCCGCATCCGCCAGCCTTTTTTGACCAGCTCTTCTTGCAAATCCCGGCGAATACCATAGAGCATCTGGAATTCAAACTGTTCTTTACGCAGGCCTTCCTTTTCTACGAATTCCATGAGCTCCCGAATGATTTTTTCGTCGTGGGTGGCGGCCCCAAAATAGACGCCGGAACGGAGATAAGTTTTGGCCAGTTTCAGATAGTTAGCATCAACATCCTTTTTGCTGGGATATGCCACCTCCGCAGGTTCCTTATAGGCTCCTTTGCAGAGGCGAATGGTGGATTTCCGCTTGATCAGTTCCTCCACATCCCCGGCGGTACGGTAGAGATAGGCCTGTACTACTATGCCTACCCGTTCCGGACCATATTCATTCAACAAGGTATAAAACAAATCAAAAGTGATCTGACAGTGGTCGGAATCTTCCATATCGATGCGGACAAAATTATTGTACTTTTGCGCCCGCTCCAGAATTTCCCGCATGTTGTTGAGACAGAAATCATAATCAATGTCCAGGCCGATCTGGGTCAGTTTCAGGGAGAGATTAGCCCGCAGCTTTTCCTGATGGATGGCATCAAGGATAGCCAGACAGGCTTCCACCGCTTCCCTGGCCTGTTCCTTACTGGTGATGCTTTCCCCCAGGTGGTCCAGGGTGACATCAATGCCTCTGCTGTTCAGTTCTTTAACTCTCTGAACAGCTTCGGCCAGAGTGCTACCAGCCACGAAGCGGGCGGCACCCCATTTCATCCCATGTTTACTGACCAGGTTGACTACTGTTTTGTTGGCGGCAATGGTAAGAATTATTTTGCGCGCCAGCAGGTTCATATCCATTATGCCTTCCCCCTATTTTTTATTGCCGCAATTTTACGCCAATTTAATTTAGCAATTTTCGTGCCATTTATTGGCCGGGAGCAAACTGGCGCCCAATACAGGGAAAAAGCACTTCCTCGCCCAATTTGTGTCAAAAAACTGACGCCAGTGTCAGTTATCTGGCGTCAGACCCAGGACCTTCATTTTATAGTAGAGGCTGCTGCGGGGGATGCCCAGCAAACGGGCGGCTTCGGCCTTGTTGTAGTTGGCCTTTTTCAGGGCCTCGGCAATCAGCCTTTTTTCTGTAGCTATGGTTACTTCCGGCAGTGGGCCGCTGGTATCATTGTCAGGCAAACGCAATTCTTTCAGTTTCTCCAGGCGAAGATGGGCAGGCAGGGTATCCTGACGCAAAATGCCATCATCGGAGAGAATAACCATCCGCTCCAGGGTGTTGCGCAGTTCCCGTACATTGCCGGGCCAGTGGTAATTCATAAAAGCCACCATTACTTCTGGCTCAATTTCCTGAATGCGTTTTTGATGGATGCTGGCCAGCTCCTGGACCAGCAAGTAGGCCAGTTCGGGCAAATCTTCCTTGTGCTCCCTGAGCGGAGGCAGGGTTAGGGTAAGGACATTCAGGCGATAATAGAGGTCCTCCCGGAAAGTACCTTCCCGGATCATTTTTTCCAGATCCCGGTTAGTTGCAGCGATGATGCGGACATTCACCTTGATGGGTTTAGTACCACCTACCCGGTAAAAGACCTTTTCCTGCAAGGCCCGCAGCAGTTTGGCCTGCAGGCTCAATTCCAGCTCACCGATTTCATCCAGAAAGAGGGTACCTCCTTCGGCCAGCTCGAATTTACCGGGTTTGCCGCCACGCTCAGCCCCCGTAAAGGCACCGCTTTCATAGCCAAACAGTTCACTTTCAAAAAGCAGGGAGGGCAGGGCGCCGCAATTAACGGCAATAAAGGGCTGATTGTAGCGTTTGCTTTCTTCATGGATGGCGCGGGCAAACAGTTCTTTACCGGTGCCGCTTTCCCCCCGGATAAGCAGGGAAGCATCGGTAGCAGCAAATTTTTTGGCTAAATTAATGGTTTCCTTTATAATGGTACTGTGGCCATAAATAGTGGCAAAGGCGTTCTTCTGACTGAGACGGTTGATTTCCTTGCGCAGTTTTTTGACGGTAGTGCTGGTGCGGGTCAGCTCCTGATTCAAGTAAACGATATCTCCGATATCCCGTTCCAGGGAGAGGCTCCCTATCACCCGGTTTTCGCACTGAATGGGAGCGGCGGTAATCAGTACATGGGCGTCTTCCCGGGGCTGGTGGTAGCTTTCTCGAATCACTTTGTTTTCCTTCAGGGAGTGGGAAACCAGAACATTGGGGAAAAACTTGCTGACCGGCTGGCCGAGGATTTCCCTTGCCTTAATGCCATAGAGGATTTCGGCCCGGGGATTCCAGTATTCCACTTCTTCCCGTTCGTTGATGATACAAATAGCCTCACTGGCATGGTTAAGGAGTGTGTCCAGGATAGCCTGACTTTTGAGCCAGCCCCGGATAATGCCAGTGGTGAGGATTTCCCAGGTGATTACCCCCAGGGGATTCTGGTTTTCATCCACTACTACCAGTCCGGGATGCTGCTGGTTGAAAAAAGCCAGAATTTTGGCCAGGGAGAAGTCCGGGCCAATGGTTACAGGCCTGGACAGGGAAAAGACTTTGCTGATAGGCAGAGGCTGTTCTGAACGGGCGGCCAGGATTCGTTCCCGGCTGAGTAAGCCCCGGATCTGGCCTTTTTTGCCCAGGATCAGCACTGCTTCTGCTCTGGTAGAGGTCAGCTGAGCCTGTAAATGGGATAAAGGGATGTGAGCTTCCCGGCGCAGAAAAGCTGTGGACATTACTGCTGCAGCTGTAAGAGATGACATACCGATTCCTCCTGGGTGTCAAAAAATTGACGCTTTTATATAACAGTATTCGCCTGTTCAGGCAAAATTCCTGCTGGGAGGGAGAGAAAATGGCCCATCCATTCAGTGGAGTGGATTGGGGTCTGGAGGAGAAGAAAATTACCAAACCGGACCCCCGTTTGTTAACGCGAATAGCAGGGTATCTGTGGCCCTACTGGCGGCAATGGTTGCTGGTGCTGCTCTGTATTCTAGGGGGAGCGGCTATGGGGGCATTACAGCCCTATCTGATTAAACTGATTCTGGACCAGGCAATCCCCCAGGGGAAACTGGGGTTATTAAACCTGCTGGTGGCTGGGATAATTGCAGCAGCTTTGCTGGGGGGATTGCTGGGGGTGGCTCAGTTTTATCTGGCTACTCTGATTGGACAGAAGCTGATGTATACTTTGCGCCAGCAAATGTATGAACATTTGCAGCAACTCAGTCTCAGTTTTTTTGTCCGCCACAAGACAGGGGAGATCATTTCCCGGTTAACCAATGATGTGGGGGGCTTACAGAATGTGGTGGGGGATACCATTACCGGGCTTTTCAATAATGGCCTGGTTTTTCTGGTTACTCTGGGCTCCATGTTCTGGCTGGACTGGCGTTTGACCCTGGTGGCCCTGGTGGTTTTGCCGGCTCTGGTTTTACCCACCCGCCAGGTAGGCCGCATGAATTACCGGGCCCGTAAAATGGCCCAGCAGAAACTGGCGGACTTGTCCAGTCTGATGCAGGAAACCCTCAACATTTCCGGGGCCATGCTGATCCGGGCCTTTGGCCGCCAGTGGGAAGAAAACAGCAGGTTTGCCCGGGAGAACCGGGAGCTGCTGGAGTTAGAGCTAAAACAGAAAATGATCGGCCGCTGGTTTTTTATGTTGCTGGGGGTAATCACCGCCGCCGGCCCTGCTTTTATCTACTGGTTTGGGGGCTGGCAGGCTATCAAAGGGGAGCTCAGCATAGGGACAGTAGTTGCATTTACTGCCTATCTCAGCCGGCTCTATATGCCGGTTTCAGCCCTGGCCAACCTGGTGGTGAACATCCAGGGTTCCCTGGCCCTGTTTGAGCGTTTGTTTGCCTTTCTGGATGAAGTGCCTGAGGTGCAGGAAAAAGGGGAATCGGTTACTCTGACGGAAATTAAAGGGAGGCTGGAATTCCGGGATGTCTGGTTTGGCTATGAAAAAGACCGGCCTATCCTGCAAGGGGTGAGTTTTGCCATTGAACCCGGACAGACAGTGGCGATTGTGGGGCCCAGTGGGGCAGGGAAGAGCACTATCAGCTACCTGGTACCACGATTTTTTGACCCCTGGCAGGGGGAAGTGCGATTAGATGGAATTGACATCAGGGATTTAAGCCTGGCTACCCTGAGCCGGCATATCGGGCTGGTGACCCAGGAGACCATTCTCTTTCATGCTACTGTGCGGGAAAACCTCCTCTACGGCAAGCCTGAAGCGACGGAAGCGGAAATGGTGGCAGCGGCCAGGGCAGCTCATATCCATGACCTGATTATGTCTTTGCCGGAAGGGTATGATACGGTAGTAGGGGAGCGGGGCTATCGGCTTTCCGGTGGGGAGAAACAGCGGCTGGCCCTGGCCCGGGTGATTTTAAAAAACCCCCGCATCTTTATTCTCGATGAGGCTACTTCCAACCTGGATTCCCATTCGGAGCAGCTGATTCAGCAGGCTTTAGAACCTTTACTAAAAACTCGGACATCCCTGGTGATTGCCCATCGGCTTTCCACTATTCTCTCGGCAGACCGCATCCTGGTGCTGGCCGGGGGGAAAATTGTGGAGGAAGGAACCCATCAGGAGTTGCTGGCACTAAATGGCCGCTACGCCAGGTTATACCGGGAGCAATTTGGACAAACAGCAGAGCCGGCCGGATAAACCGGTCGGCTCTGTAAATACTTAATGCTGGGCGACATTATCCCGGTTAACCATTTTAATGATCAAATGGGCCAGAACCTTGCGCTCTTCTTCATCACCAGCATCCCATAGTTCTTTGAGCAGGCGCTGTTCGCGGTTTTTGGGGTCCACTTTATCAGCCAGGAAGTTACCCAGTTTATAGGCGGCCTTGCTGATAGTTTCCTCCTCCAGGCCTACCCGTTCACCTAGATCTACTAAAGAATGCAGGGTTTGTTTCCATTGTTCCCAGTCACTGGTCATCTGCGGGGTCATAAATATCACCTCCGCTTGTTAGTATGTGTGAACAGAGGGTGTTAATATACATTACCAGTGCTGTTGTAACCAGGTCAGGGTTTCGGTGAGATTCACCAGTTCTGCCCAGCGGCGGAGCCGGGGGATTTCCTGCCAGGCATCAAGAATAACCGGGCGAGGCAGGAGCGGATTTAAGCGAAAATAGCGATGACCGAGCAGGCTGGAGGCGATACGGGCATCAGCCTCCACATCTCCTTCCGTCAGGACAGTAAGCAGGGGAAATTCAACCTGACAGCCGGAGGTAAGGATAAATGTCCATTGTAAAATCCCCCAGTGTTCGGTGTGTTCTGGCAGCCGATGAGGTCCTAAGCCTGTACCGATAGACAGTAAAACTATTTCTTTTAGTTCCCGACTGGCTCCGGCGGGATCGACTGCCAGGCCCAGAGCGACCAGACTGGGGTTGTTGGCAATTACCCCGCCGTCAATGTGGCCACGATGAGCGGGGAAAAAAGTAGGGGCGGCGCTGGAGGCCAGCGCCACATCAAGAACCCGTAAATTCAGATAAGGTGAATCGGGAAAATTGTGATAAAAGATGGGTTGCCAGCAGGGGGCTCGCATCTGAGCTACCTGAAAGGTGGGGATCACCACTTTTTTCCTTAAATCTTTGAGGCACAAATCAGGAGGAAAAATCTGCTCCAGGACTTTTTTCAGCTGACTCTGCTGATAACGTGGCCGCCAGAGATTAAAATAACGGGGACGGAAAATTTGTTTTGCCGTATCGACTGAGAAAAATTCCAGTAAGCGTTCCGGGGTAAGGCCGGCTGCCAGGGCCAGGGCAATAAAAGAACCACTGGAGGTACCGGCCAGCAGATCTGCTTGGGCGAGAAGGGCGGGATGGTGGGTACTCAGGCGCTGCAAGAGGAGCGAAGCATAAATCCCCCGCACACCGCCACCGTCAAAACAGAGAATGCAGTAACTCATGGTTTGCCTCCAAACCCGAGGATTTACCACATATATATGCCTGTTCCCGGGTAAAGAATAACCCCTCTGTATTAGACAGAGGGGCTGGTAGAAGCTTTATTTTACCTGAAAATATTTGCTGCCAGGGGCGCCACAGATGGGGCATTTGTCAGGTGCATTCCCTTCGGCAATATGACCACAGACTTCACACACAAAATATTCGGCATCGAACTTGCTTTCCAGATTGGCCAGAGCTTTGGAGAACAGTTGTTCGTGAACTTTTTCCGCTTCATTGGCCATGTGGAAGGACCTTTCAGCCTGCTTATTGCCTTCCTGCTGGGCTGTGGCAATGAACCCGGGATACATTTTTTCAAACTCGTAGGTTTCACCCTGGATGGCAGCCTGCAGGTTTTCAGCTGTGCTCTTGATTTCTCCTAAAACCCGCAGATGGGCATGAGCGTGAATAGTTTCCGCTTCGGCAGCAGCGCGGAACAGTTTGGCTACACCGGGATAACCTTCTTTTTCAGCCTGCTTGGCAAAGGCCAGATATTTGCGGTTGGCCTGGGATTCGCCGGCAAAAGCGGCTTTCAGATTGTCAGTAGTACTCATCATTATCTTCCCCCTTATTAGTAATCATTATTGTTACGATTATATTATGGCAAAAAGTTTTCTGTCTGTCAAGGATTTTCTGGAAAAAAATTTAGTGATGGTGATGGTGTTTTCCCTGACAACCACAGGAACAGGAGAATTCCATTTCTGGCAGTTCCTCAACAAATTCGATGCTTTCCAGAGTTTGTTTAACCTGGGCTTTGATATTCTCAATGTACTGTCGGCGCAGGATGGCCTGTTCTTCCTTTTCCGCCGGGGTCAGGCCAGCCTGTCTTTGTTTGCGGGCCAGTTCATTAATGCGGTCAATCAGTTCTCTGGTAATCATAAGACACCTCTTCCCTTAGTTTGTTTTTTTTCACTAAAACAATACTATCATATAATTCCATTCTGGCAAAATATTTGTTATGATAAAGGGTAAGGTGTTAAGGGAAAGGATGGGCGGCGGAGGATGGTGGAAAAAAGGCCCCTGCGGATTTCAATAATGAAACATTTTGCCCTGGCCTTTCTGGCGTTTTGTATTATTCAGATTCTCACTTTTCAATATCTGGCTATCACCAAATATGAAGAAGCACTCCAGAACAATGTCCAGGAAGTGGATGAACGGCTGAAGGCAGCGGTGGAAAAATGGCAGGCGGAAAAAATGGCTAAACTGCAGCAGTTAGCCGAAGAGGCTAACAGATTGCTGAACGATCGAGAAAAATTACAGGCCTGGCTTGTTCATGAAACCAGGGAGTTTTCTGAACTGGATGCCATTGGTGTAGCTGATCCAGCCGGTTGGGTTTGGGCCAACAGTACTGGGGATAATAGCCTGAATGTTGCCGATCGGGCTTATTTCAAGGCAGCACTGGCAGGAAAGACAGTGATGTCCGAGCCAGTAATTAGTCGGGTTACCGGCAGCCCGGTGCTGGTACAGGCCAGACCTCTGTACCTGGGAGGAAAAATTCAGGGGATTTTAATCGTTACTCTGAACCTGGAACACTTGCGGGAAATCCTTGAGATGGTCAATCTGGACGGGGATTTTCAGATTTACCTGACCACTGCCACCGGGACAACTATTGTTGCTTCGGCAGAGCGTAAACTTCTGGATAAGGAGCAAAGCGGACAGCGGCTTTATCCGGATTGGAAAGCGATAATGGAGGATCGCCTTTACCGGCAAGTGCACAAATATCAAAATCATGCCGGGGAACCGGTGGTGGGCCACTGGAGCTATTTACGCAAGGCGGACTGGGTACTGATTGTGGAAAGCAATATCAATAAAATGGCAGACCAGCTAAGACTGCTGGCTTTTGAAGTGGCGGGTATCAGTTTGCTTTTGCTTATTGCCGGAATTATGCCCCTGTTCAACTATCTGAGCAAACGACTGACCCAGCCCCTGGAGGAACTGGTGGAAGCCACTCAGCGTATCGCTGCCGGAGATTATTCCAGCCCGGTCAGGGTGTATTCTTACCGGGAGATTGAAAAACTGGCCCTGGCTATCAATGAAATGATGGCTCAGCTCCAGCAAGTACGGGCCGAAGCGGAAGCAACCCTGGATGAATTACAGGAACAGCGGGGAGAGCTGGAACGCCGCAATCGTTTACTGGAAGAGATGGCTATTACCGATCCCCTCACCCAGTGTTACAACCGGCGCTATGTCATGAATCGACTGCCCTCAGAGGTGGCCCATGCTCTGCGTTATGGAGAGCCGCTTTCGGTGATTATGGTGGATGTAGATTACTTCAAAAATATCAATGATACGTATGGTCATTTGGTTGGTGATGAGGTTTTGCGCCAGGTGGCAGACTTGCTGCGGGCCAGTACCCGCAAGGCGGATATCCTGGGGCGTTATGGCGGGGAGGAATTTATTATCATCTGTCCCAGTACTTCAGGGAGTGCCGCCAGTCAGCTGGCTGAACGCATGCGCCAAAAGCTGGCTGAGGTCCAGGTTGATGCTCAGGGCGAAAAGCTGCCCCTTTCAGCCAGCTTTGGGGTTGCGGACCTGGTGGGGGTACCATCTCTGGGGGATTATAAGACCATGGCCAACGAGCTGGTCAATCGGGCTGACATGGCTTTGTACCGGGCTAAAGCCGAGGGCAGGAACAGGGTGGTTATGGTATGAACAGGGAACTGGCTAACAGGATTCTCGATCAGCTGGCCCACATCTGGCCTGACCCCAGGCCTGCCCTTCAATACCGTAATCCCTTTGAGCTGCTGGTAGCTACTATCCTCTCTGCCCAGTCCACTGATGAACAGGTAAATAAACTCACTCCAGCCTTGTTTGCCCGTTTTCCCGATGCTCAGGCCCTGGCCCGGGCTGGAGTGGAGGAAGTGGAAGAGTATATCAAGGGCTGTGGCCTCTATCATAACAAAGCCCGGCATCTGGTGGCCATGGCCAGGCAACTGGTGGAAAAGTATGGCGGGCAGGTTCCAGACCAGCGGAAGGAGCTGGAGAGCTTGCCCGGGGTAGGGCGCAAAACAGCCAATGTGGTGTTGAATAATGCTTTCGGACAGCCGGCTCTGGCGGTAGATACCCATGTTTTCCGGGTGGCCAACCGACTGGGATTGGCCCGGGCGGATAATGTCAGAGATACGGAAGAACAGTTAATGGCGCTGTTACCCCGGGAACGGTGGGGTCAGGCCCATCACTGGCTTATCTTTCTGGGGCGTACCTGGTGCAAGGCGCGCCGGCCCCGGTGCCAGGAATGTCCGGTAGCATTGGACTGCCAGTTTCCGCATAAGTTGCTCTGACATCCTCCCACCCCTAAAAGGGGTGGGGTTCCCCTTCTAGAAGTGGTTGGTTTTATAATTCGCGGCTGCCCGGTACAGACCTAAGCGGCCTGCCCGAACGTCCCCTGTTCACGGCCTGACGGTGTGGTTTTTCTCCACACGAACAGGTTGACCGCAGGGCGTGCCAGTGCGCCCACTACTCCCGACCGGTCCGGCAGTGCCAGACCGGACTCACGGAGATACCTTTGCAGAATGTTATATGCGCCTACCAGATCGGCGTTCAGTACGACACCGCAGTGGA
>NZ_FUXM01000021.1 GCF_900167165.1 Carboxydocella sporoproducens DSM 16521
TAGCAATGGCGATAGGGCGAATTCGGGAAAATCAGGCAGAGAAGATGCGGAGCCTAGTAGCTTAAAAAGGAGAAGAAAAGCATCTCTAATATGGGCAAAAAGTTACAGGCCGGATGATTAAGAAGTCATTTTAGGGCTAGTGGGATTAGTGCGCCCTTTTTTAGGATTTAAAAAAAGAGAGATACCGTTATCCTTGCTAAACAACTGAATGATAATGTTTAAAAAAATTTATTTATAATATTTTTAGCAATTTTCATTCTGAAAAAGGGTACATCGCAAAAAGCATGTAGTCATATTGAGCTGGACTGGCTTATATATATGTTAACGAAGTAGGACGATAAAGGGGGCCAGTCTATGCTCAGAAATAAAACTGGATTATTTGTTTTGTTATTATTGTACCTGGCTTTGGCTCAACCGGTTCTGGCGAATCCGCCTGATGAGGAAAAAAGGCAGGCAGAAGAAAGACGTTTACAACACACAATCATCATTGACATTACCGGTGACAGTAAAAAAATCAGCAATTTATCGGCGGTTAGAGCTTTAGCCGGGGAAGGTATTTGGCTACAAATACCTGATCCCGATAATGTGCGAGATATGAAACCCGCAGCTGAACTGCAGGCATATCTTTATCTGGCCGATTCCCTTTACAGTAACCAGGAGGCTACTCAAGCTTATGACAAGATTGTTCAGGATGCGTCTGAGGAAATCCTCAACCGGGCTAAAGTTTCCTGGGCAGCCGAAAAACCGGAGTTTTTGAAGGTTCAACTTGTTGCCAGCAGTCAACATTTGAGCAGATTAAACAAGCAATTGCTGAATCTCTATGGCTCAATCTACCAGGCTGGCGTCTGGCCCGGAACGCTGTTAGTAATAAATATTAAAGACTCAAGCAATTACCTGTCAATCTGGAAAGGGCCTGGGCTTATGCCTCGTGACCAGAGTTTAATATTACCGGGAGAAATTTACAATCAGGTACTGGAGGCCTGGGTAAATCGACGGCTGTCAAGTCCACCGTTACCGTCGCTGGCATTAGGACAGAATAGTGAACTGCGGTTATGGCAGAAAGAAATTTCCCTCTGGCAACAATCTCTGGCCCGGGTTTACGAGATGCTGGCTGAAAAAGAAAAAGTAATCAGAGACAACGAGACTACTATAAAAAACATTGCCACTCAGCAGGCCAACTGGCAACAAAGGGAACGGGAGCTGCACAATAGATTAACTAAAAATTTGAGGCAAATCCTGTTCTGGCGCGGTGTAGCAGGAGCGCTGATTATTCTTTCTGTTTTGTTGTTAATTGTTGAATACAGGATACTCCGAAAAAGATATTTGCTTTTTTAGCCCGCAAGTGCGGGTATCTTTTCTTTTTGTATTTATTTTCAGAATTTTTTGGGAACTAGCAGGGAATTAACAATTTGTGTCGAAATATAATTATTAATAACCCGACCTGACCATTTGTATAACAGAAACAACATTTCAAGATTATTTTTCAACACCTAGCAGGATTTTTGTTGACAACGACGAAATAATTAAGTTAATATTATTAGAAATTTTCTGAAATAGGGGGTGATGGAATGAAGCTGGCTATCTCAGGAAAAGGCGGAGTAGGTAAAACGACGATTGCATCAACGCTGGTAAGGATTTTTGCTGAAGATCATCCCCGGGTTTTTGCCATTGATGCTGACCCTGATGCCTGTTTGGCCCAGGGGGTTGGCATCGAGCGCCAGGTTGCTCAGGAACACCGGCCGGTCATCGAACTGAAGGAAATCATCGATGCCAAGAACGCCGGCGGGGGCGCTTTTTTCACCTTGAATCCAGATGTGGATGAGATTCTGGAGGAGTATTGCCTGAAAAAGGACAATATTAACTTTTTGCGGATGGGGGGCTTGAAAAAAGGCGGTGAAGCCTGTTATTGTAAAGAAAACAGTTTTCTTAATTCTGTTGTTAATTCCCTGTTGTTGGACAGAAATGATGTGGTTATCCTGGATATGGGGGCCGGTATAGAACATTTATCCCGGGGCACAGCCCGTGGAGTGGATGCCATGCTGGTAGTGGTAGAACCTTCCCTGAACAGTGTCGGCACTGCTCTGCAGGTGAAGAAAATGTCCGAAGATCTGGGAATTAACCGGGTTTATTTTATCGGTAATAAAGTCAGAACTGAGAAGGAAAAAGAGTTTTTAAGCAGTAAACTGCCTCAGGATTTATTGTTAGGTATTATTCCCTATGATGACGAGGCTGTGGACACTGCGATGGAAGACGGGGTTGCCATCAGCCCGCAAGGGATTATCTATAAAACTTTAAAAGAGATTAAGAAAAGGCTGGAGGAGGAGGTAGGGAACAGGGATATTTAATTAGCATGGTTTTAACCTGTAACAAACGATTAAGGAGGTTTGGAAGGGAATGAGCGAACAAAAAAAGTCCATTGACCCCGGTGTGTTGCAGATGCTGAGCCGGGCTAGTGAATTGAACATTTTTACCGCTTTTGATCGGGCCAAAGCCCAGTCGCCTCAGTGTGGTTTCGGCAGTAATGGTATTTGTTGCCGGATTTGTATCCAGGGCCCGTGTCGGATTATGCCCAAAAAACAGGGTGGCAACAAGGGTATTTGTGGAGCTACTGACTATACTATTGTGGCTCGTAACCTGGTACGCGCAGTAGCGGGTGGTGCATCTGCTCACTCCGATCATGGTCGGCATATTGCAATGGCATTACTGCATGTTGCTGAAGGCAAGACCAAGGACTATGAAATTAAGGATATCAACAAACTGAAGAAAATCGCCGCAAGAATCGGTATCGAAACCGAAGGGAAAACCCCTGAGCAACTGGCCAAGGAAGTGGCTCTGGCAGCTCTGGAAGATTATCAGCGACTCAGCGGTTTCGGTGAGGCCACCTGGGTTAAAACAACTGTTACCGAAGGCCGGGTCAAGAAACTGCGGGAAACCAAGACCATGCCTGCAGGTATCAATAGTGCTATCGTAGAACTGTTAAGCCAGACTCACATGGGTATGGATGCTGATCCTGTATCCATTATCTTTGGTGGTCTGAAAGCTGCTATGGGTGACTATACCGGCATGCATATCAGTACTGATCTGTCTGACGTGATTTTCGGCACTCCTGTCCCCACTGTCACTGAAGCTAACCTGGGGGTAATCAAGGAAAACAAAGTCAATATCGCTGTTCACGGTCACAACCCCCTCTTGAGTGAACTGATTGTCCGGGCTGCCAAGGAAATGGAAGCTGAAGCCAAAGTTGCCGGGGCTGAAGGCATCAACTGTGTAGGTATCTGCTGTACCGGTAACGAGGTTCTGATGCGCCAGGGTGTTCCCATTGCTACTAGCTTTGGCTCTCAGGAACTGGCCATTATGACCGGGGCCTTAGATGCCATGGTAGTAGATGTTCAGTGTATTATGCCCGGCTTGCAGGCGGTCTGTGAATGCTTCCATACCAAATTGATTACCACTTCCGATATCGCCAAGATTCCTGGTGCCTATCATGTTTATTTCAATGAAGAAGAAGCCATGGAAAATGCCCGCAAGGTTATCCGTCTGGCCATTGAAAACTACAAAGAAAGAGATGGTCAAAAGGTCTATATCCCGCAAATCAAGAACAAGGTTGTCGGTGGCTGGAGTCTGGAGGCATTACTGGAGATTTTCGCTGCCATCAATCCCGAGCGTCCGATCAGTGTCTTAACTGATGCCATTTTGAATGGTGAAATCAAGGGTGTGGCGCTTTTCGCCGGTTGTAACAACCTGAAAGGTGTGCAGGACGAAAAACACATTGGCGTGATTAAGAAAATGGTAGCCAATGATGTGTTCGTAGTGGCAACAGGCTGTTCAGCGCAAGCTTTTGCGAAACATGGTCTGCTGAACGGTGAGGCGGTTGAGGAATTTGCCGGTCCTGGCCTGAAGGCTTTCCTGAATCGCTTGAATGAAGCCAATGCCGGTAAGATCAGCGAAAAGCTTCCCCTGATTTTCCATATGGGTTCCTGTGTTGATAATACCCGGGCCAGTGATCTGTTGATGCTGATGGCTAACGAACTGGGTGTAGATACTCCGAAAGTTCCCTGGGTGGCATCTGCGCCTGAGGCCATGAGTGAAAAGGCCATTGCCATTGGTAGCTGGTGTGTAACTCTGGGCATGCCTGTTCATGTCGGTACCCTGGTACCTGTGGAAGGTTCCAAACTGGTCTACGGAGTGGTCACCAACATTGCTGAAGATGTTTTTGGTGGCTACCTGATTCTGGAACAGGATTATGAAAAGGCTGCTGAGAAAATGCTGAACAAACTGGAAGAACGGACATGGCGTTTGCGTATTCGCAAACGGGCATTGGCCCAGGCTGCTGAACTGGCAGGTAAATAAAACTGTGCGCTGACAGCCCATATTGGAAGGTAAGGAGGAGGAAAGATGTCACAGACTTTGTTTAAAGATGCATATGAGGGAGCGATAATCGCTCTTGGCTATGCGAAAATTTTGCTGGACAAAGCTCTGCAGGAGTATGGTCCGGAAGCGCCTATCGCCTATCCGGATACGGCCTATAAATTGCCGGTTATGCTCTCCCTGAGCGGGGAAGAAGTGACCAAACTGGGTGATCTGCCGCCCATTCTGAGCCGGGTGGAAAACCAGTACCTGAGAGAGGCTCTTACTTTTGAAAATGCCAAACTGGCCGGAGAAGCCACCCTCTATGCTGCCGAAGTAATTGAGGCTATTAAGTATGTTAACGGCAATGATCCCTATGCGGGTGACTATTTCACCGGTTTCCTCAATGACCGGATTTTGCGGAAATTCGGTGTACCTCTGGTTGACTTTACTATTCCCGGGGTTGCAGTTATTGTCGGTAAGGCCCGCAGTACAGAAGAGCTGGCTGCAATGATCAAGGACCTGCAATCCAAAGGCATGATGTTGATGCTGTGCAATGAAGTGATCGAACAGTGTATTGAGGCCGGCATCAAACTGGGTACCGATTATATTGCTTTCCCGCTGGGGGATTTCACTCAGGTTATTCATGCTGTTAACTTCGCCTTGCGCGCTGGTCTGGCTTTCGGGGGTATCAAACCTGGCCGCCGGGAAGAAATGCTGGACTACCAGGCTCGCCGGGTTCGTGCTTTCGTCCTCTTCCTGGGCGAACTGGATCAGGTGCGGATTGCTGCCGGTTTTGGTGCCATTGACCTCGGTTTCCCCTGCATCACCGACCAGGATCTGGAGGAAGAGCTGCCTGACTGGTTTGTGACTGAAAAGGATTACAAGAAAATGGTCCAGGTGGCCATGGAACTGCGGGGCATCAAGCTCAAAATCGTGGATATTCCCGTACCGGTCACCATCGGTCCTGCCTTCGAAGGGGAATCCATCCGTAAGAAAGATATGTATGTGGAATTCGGCGGTGGCCGTAAGCCTGGCTTCGAACTGGTGCGGATGATGCCACTGGATGATGTGGAAGACCATAAGATCGAACTGATTGGACCTGATGTGGATCAGATGGAAGAAGGCAAGGCCTATCCTATCGGAATTATTGTCGATGTAGCTGGCCGCAAGATGCAGGAAGACTTCGAGCCAGTGCTGGAAAGACGGATCCATTACTTCATCAACTATGGTGAAGGTCTCTGGCACGTGGCCCAGCGGGATCTGTGCTGGTTGCGGATCAGCAAGGGCGCTTATGAGAAAGGCTTCCGTATGAAGCATTTCGGGGAAATCCTCTATGCCAAGTTTAAGTCCGAGTTTCCGGCCATCGTCGACCGGGTGCAGGTAACCATTATCACTGATGAGGAAAAAGTTGTGGAAATGCGGGAAGTGGCCCGGGAGAAATATGCCAAGCGGGATGCTCGCTTGCGGGAGCTGACCGACGAAGGTGTAGATACCTTCTACAGCTGTACTCTGTGTCAGTCCTTTGCTCCTACCCACGTTTGCGTGGTTGCTCCCGAACGGGTTGGTCTCTGTGGTGCGGTTAGCTGGCTGGATGCCAAGGCTGCCTATGAGATTAACCCCCATGGTGCTAACCAGCCCATTCCCAAGGGTGAGTGTGAAGACCCGATTAAAGGTCGCTGGAAGTCTTTCGATGAGTTTATTTTCAACAACTCCCAGCGCACAATTGAGCATGTTAACTTCTATACCATTATGGAATACCCCATGACTTCCTGTGGTTGCTTTGAAGCCATTCTGGCCATTGTGCCTGAGTTGAATGGTATCATGGTGGTTAACCGGGAGCATGCCGGGGAAACTCCTTGTGGTATGACCTTCTCCACCCTGGCAGGTACCTGCGGTGGTGGCGCTCAGTTGCCTGGTTTCATGGGGATTGGTAAGTCCTATATGCTTTCCAAGAAATTCATTCCTGCAGATGGCGGATTGGCCCGGATTGTTTGGATGCCCAAAGAATTGAAGGAACAGATGAGAGAGCAGCTGGCTGAAAGGGCTGAAGAACTGGGGCTGGGCCGAGACTTTGTTGACAAGATCGCTGACGAAACAGTGGGTACCACCCCGGATGAAATCCTGCCCTTCCTGGAAGAAAAAGGCCATCCGGCCCTGACCATGGATCCGCTGTTCTAAGTCAAAGATTGTTTGGGGTCGGGAGGGGGATAGACCTCTCCTGACTCCATTAAAATAAAGATTGGAAAGGGGTTTAGAGAATGGCATTAACCGGTCTGGAGATTTACAAACAGTTGCCTAAAAAGAATTGTAAAGAATGTGGGCAACCGACATGTTTGGCCTTTGCTATGCAGCTGGCCGCTGGTAAAGCTTCCCTGGAAGCATGTCCCTATGTAAGTGATGCTGCTAAAGAATTCCTGGGTGCAGCTTCTGCTCCTCCTATCGCTCTGGTTAAAATCGGAACCGGGGAAAAGGAACTGTCCATTGGTAATGAAACTGTCCTGTTCCGTCATGATAAGCGGTTCGAACATCCCACTGGCATTGCTATTGAAGTCTACGATGACATGAGTGCTGAAGAAATTGCAGCGAAAGTGGATGCTATCAACAAGCTGGTCTTTGACCGGGTTGGTCAGATTCACGAAGTGGATCTGGTGGCTGTAGTGAACCGCTCTGGTGATGCCGGCAAATTCGTAGAAGCTGTTAAAGCCGTTCAGGGCGCAACCAAGTATCCGCTGATTCTGATTTCTTCTGACGTTAATGCTATGGGCCAGGCCCTGGAAGTAGCTGCAGCTGGCAAGCCCCTGGTTTATGCTGCTACTGCTGAAAACTATGAAGCGATGACTGAACTGGCCAAGAAATATCAAGTGCCGTTGGCTGTAAAAGGCAGTAACCTGAATGAACTGGCTGAACTGGTAGAAAAGGTAACTGCTCTTGGATGGAAAGAACTGGTCATTGACTCCGGCGCCAGGGAAGTAGCTCAGGCTCTTGGTGATCTGACCCAGATCCGCCGTAAGGCCCTGAAAGAAAAGTTCCGTCCTTTTGGCTATCCGGCGATTGCCTTTGCCAGCAATCCTGAGAACCCCTTGCAGGAAGCCATCGATGCGGGAGTATATATTGCAAAATATGCCGGTATTGTGGTTATCAGCAGTGCCGATCCGGCTGTGGTATTACCGCTGATCACTCTGCGGCTGAACATTTACACTGACCCGCAGAAGCCGATTGCGGTAGAAGCTAAAATCTATGAAATTGGCAATCCTGGTCCGGATGCTCCTGTCTTCATCACCACTAACTTCTCGCTTACTTATTTCTGCGTAGCCGGTGATGTGGAAGCTTCCCGGGTACCTGCTTATGTAATACCCATTGATACAGATGGGATCTCCGTGTTGACAGCCTGGGCGGCAGGCAAATACTCACCTGAAAAGATTGCCGAAGATCTGAAAAACCTGGGCATTAAGGACAAGATCAACCATAACAAGATTATCATTCCTGGGCACGTTGCCGTTCTCTCCGGTAAGCTGGCGGAATTGTCCGGATTTGAAGTTATCGTCGGTCCGCGGGAATCCTCCGGTATACCTTCTTTCTTGAAACAGCGCTGGAATTAGGAGATGAAATAAAACATGGACCTGCATCGTGTCTACTTTCTGCCTGACGGCGTTGAAGTACAAGTCGAAGCGGGCACTACCATCTGGAAAGCCGCTCAGAAGGCAGGCCTGGCCATTAAAAGCACCTGTGGCGGTCAGGGGACCTGTGGTCGTTGTGCGGTGATTGTCCAGTCCGGTAAAGTGGAACGGGGGGCAACAGCCAATCTCTCACCACAGAAACTGAATGAGGGTTGGGTATTAGCCTGCCAGGCTAAAGTTCAAGATAACATAGTTGTTGAAATTCCTCTGGAAAGCCGTCTGGCAGAACATCAGGTGTTGACATCTGATGAAAAAAGGGCTGGTACCCTGACCGAGCAGGAAATAGATGAAAAAAGATGGTCTGGACCTGGGCTGATTTGGCGGCAAACGGTTAAGCTTTCACCTCCAAGCTTGACAGACAATACAGATGACTGGAGCCGCCTGCTGACAGTACTGCGCAAGCAGACTGAAAATAGCAACATCCAGATCCGTTTGTCAGCCCTGGCTCAATTAGCCCAGGCATTACGGGAGGGGAATTGGGAGGTAACGGTGACTCTGGCTTTAGGAGCCGGGGTAACGGAAGTGGTTGACATATCTCCGGGACAGAATAATTCTCCTCTGTACGGAATTGCCGTTGACATTGGTACTACCACGGTAGTAGTACAGCTAATCAACCTCATCACCGGAGAGAGGTTAGATGTTAGAGGAACGTATAATCGTCAGGCCAAGTTCGGCGATGATGTAATCAGTCGAATTGTGCATGCGGTTGAAGTCAACGGCGGACTGGAGGAGCTAAAAGAAGCAGTTCGGTCAACGATTAATGAACTGGTACAGGGATTGTGCCGGAAAAACGGCATAAGCCCTACGGAAATCAAAGCGGTCGTATGTGCTGGCAACACTACCATGACCCATTTATTGCTGGGCATTGACCCCAATTATATCAGATTGGAACCCTATATCCCCACCATCAATTTTGTACCGCCTATCCGAGCCAAGGAGCTGGATTTACTGGTTGATCCGGAAGCCTGGGTTCATGCATTGCCCAGTATAGCCAGTTATGTCGGTGGCGATATAACTTCCGGTGTGCTGTACACAGGCATGGCTGAACAACAGGAATTAACCCTCCTGATTGATATCGGTACCAATGGCGAAATGGTGCTGGGAAATGAGGACTGGCTGATTGCCTGTTCCTGTTCCGCAGGTCCGGCTTTTGAGGGAGGCGGTATCAAGTTTGGTATGCGGGCAATGTACGGAGCAATCGAGCGGGTCGAAATCGGTAGTGACGGGAAGGTAAAATTGAAGACCATCGGCAATGGCAAGCCCGTGGGTATTTGCGGCTCAGGATTGATTGACTGCATTGCCCGCCTGCGGGATGCCGGAATTATTGACCGGACTGGCAAGTTTGCCAATCTAAAACATCCGCGGGTAAGACAGGGAGAAGAAGGACCGGAATTTGTTTTAGCATGGGCAGAGGATAGTGGGATAGAACAAGATATAACCATTTCGGAAGCAGATATAAAGAACCTCATTCGTTCTAAAGGAGCGATTTTTGCCGGTATTCGGGTAATGCTGGGAATGGTAGATCTGCCATTAGAAGCGGTAGATCGAATTCTGATCGCTGGTGGCTTTGGTAACTATCTCAACATAAAAGATGCGGTTACCATCGGCCTCCTGCCGGATTTACCGGAAGAAAAGTACAGGTTCATCGGCAATAGCTCCTTGAAAGGAGCCTGCCTGGCCCTTACTTCCCAGGCGGCTCGAGCCAAAGTCGACGAGATTGCGGCTAAGATGACTTATCTGGAATTAAGTGTGGGTAATACTTTTATGGATGAATTCGTTTCGGCGCTATTTTTGCCACACACTGATTTGTCTTTATTCCCTTCTATTGAGCAGAAACATAAATAAATCCGAAAGGAGCGGGTGAAATGGCTGTTACCATCCTGAAAGAACGCTGGACTTCCAAAGTCGCGGAAGTCACTATCGGCGAAGGGCCTAAAGCAGTTAAAGTTGGTGGAGACTCCACCTTACCCTATCTGACTTTTGAAGGGCAAGTTCCTAATGCTCCGGTAGTTGCACTGGAAGTATCTGATGTCTATCCGGAAGATTGGCCGGAAATCCTGAAGAACGCCTGGGGAGATGTACTGTCTGATCCCGTGGCCTGGGCGAAAAAGGCCGTTGAATTTGGTGCTGATGCGGTGGCATTGCGCCTGGATAGCGCGCATCCTGACAAAGGCAATGCCAGCGCTGAAGATGTAGCCAGAACTGCCAAGGCGGTTGCAGATGCTATCGATGTACCCCTGATTGTCCTGGGCTGTGGGGTTGAAGAAAAGGACGCAGAAATTTTCCCCACTGTGGGGGAAGTGCTGCAAGGCAAAAACTGCCTGATTGGCTGCGCCACTCAGGAAAACTACAATTCCATCGTAGCTACTGCCCTGGTTAATGGTCATTCTGTAATTGCTTCATCTCCGCTGGACATTAACCTGGCCAAGCAGCTGAACATTCTGATTACAGAAATGAATCTGCCTTCTGACCGGATTGTTATAGACCCATTGATCGGTGCTCTGGGCTATGGTATTGAATATGCTTACTCCATTATGGAACGGGCCCGTTTGGGTGCTCTGACCGGTGACAAGATGCTGGCCATGCCCATCATCTGCTTTGTTGGTCAGGAATCCTGGAAGGCCAAGGAAGCCAAGGATGAAGGTTCTCCTGAAGGTTATGATTGGGGCGGACAATATACCCGGGCTATCCTGTGGGAAGTTATGACCGCTACCACACTGCTTCAGGCAGGGGGGCATCTCTTCCTCATGCGGCATCCTGATTCCCTGAAACAGTTTAAGGACCATGTTGCTGCTATCAGCAAGGGTGCACAATACTAAAAGAAAGGCCTTGGGCCGGGAGAAAAAGGGAGGTTTACTGAATGTTTGAAATTATCGGTGAAAGAATTAATGGTTTGTTCAAGGATATTCGGCAGGCTGTTGCTGAACGGGACCCCAAACCCATTGAAATGTGGGCCATCAAGCAGTACGAAGGGGGCGCCCACTGGCTGGATATCAACACCGGACCCATTGCCAGTCAGGAAGAACAGGCAGAAATCATGGCCTGGATGGTAAAAACTGCCCAGAGTGTGGTTGATTTGCCGGTTGCTATCGACTCTACTTCCGTACTGGCTATTGAGGCTGGCTTAAAGGCTGCCAAAGGCAAAGCCATGATCAACTCAACCACCGCTGAACAGGCGAAAATGGATGCCCTGTTCCCGCTGGCCAAGCAGTTTGAAGCAGCTATTATCTGTTTGGCCATGAATGAAAAAGGTGTACCCAAGGATGCTGAGTCCCGAATCGCTCTTGCCGGAGAACTGGTGGTCAATGCTGATGCTTATGGCATTCCTATGACTGACCTCTATATAGACCCCCTCATTCTGCCGGTGAATGTGGCTCAGGACCATGTGCCGGAAGTGCTGGAAACCTTGCGTCAAATCAAGATGCTCGCCAGTCCCGCACCGCGGACTACTATAGGCCTGTCCAATGTGTCCCAGAAGAGCCCCAACCGGCCCTTGATTAACCGTACTTTCCTGGTCATGGCCATGGCTGCCGGCCTGGATTCCGCCATCATGGATGCCAATGATAATGACCTGGTGGATGCAGCAGCTACTGCCAGCATTCTGTTGAACCAGACCATTTACTGTGATTCTTACCTGAAAATATTCCGCCAGCGCTAAGAGGCGGGTGGTTGATGAGAGCTTCCCATCCCCGGGAAGCTCTCTACCTCTATGGTTCAACTTGAGGTTAGAAGGAATTGAGGTGTGTCGGAGGGATGAGGGAAAAGATTGCGGTTAATCAGGATGTGGTAATCATTGGCGGGGGCATTTCCGGCATGGAAACTGCTGCTGCGCTTAGACGCCTTGGCCACCGGGTATTTTTAGTGGAAAAAAGCGATCAGCTGGGAGGGGTTTTTGCCGAACTGGCTTCACTGGTAGAAACCAGGGAAAAACCAGCTGAAATTGTTGAAAAATTAAAAAAACAATTACTTGATGATAGTGATGTGACTGTTTTCCTGCAGAGCCAGGTAGTTGACTGTTTTGGTGTAGCAGGAAACTTCCGGGTACTGATTTCCGGGCCGCAGGGTCAGCAGGCCATTAATGCCGGGGCTGTTGTAATTGCCATTGGCCTCCAGACGGTACTCTGCCCGGCCAAATATGGTGGTTTGGGAATGAATGACCGGGTTTTAGGGCTGCTGGGCCTGGAAAAGGCCATAAAACAGACAGAGGTCAATGGGCAGACATATGTTTTCATCCTGGGCAAAACTACGGAAAATTTCTATATGCCCTATATTTCCACCTTGAAAAATGCCCTTCTTTTGCGGGAGACCTATCACAAAGATGTGCATGTATTTACCAAAAACATGAAGGTGGCCCAGGAAGGACTGGAAGAGTTATTTGGCCGGGCCAGGGCAGCGGGAGTAAATTTTTACCGTTATGAAAAGGATGTGCAAATTATTAAGCAGGGGGATAAGATCGAGGTAGCCTATCAGGATCCCTTCCTGCAGACTACAGGGAATAGCTTCAAGGTGGCGGCTGACTGGCTGATTATTCCGGAAGAGATTGTGCCCAACGAGGATGCCAGGGTTTTAGGACAGATTTTCCGTATTAGGCTGGATGCCTATGATTTCCGGGGTGAAGATAATGTTCATATTGGTCCACAGTTCACTTCCCGGGAAGGTATATATGTAGTTGGAAATACCCATGCTCCCAGCACTTACCAGGCGATTTTGATGGATGCGGCTCTGGTTGCGGGGGAAATTCAGCAAAAGCTGCCTGCTGCTGAAGTGGAAGTAATAGCAAACTATCCCAGAGTAGAGGCGGCAAAGTGTGTTGTTTGCCTAACCTGTTATCGCTGTTGCCCGCATGGTGCCATTGAAATTAAACATGATTATGCCAGCTATAACAACCTGTATGGTTCGGTGGCTTATATGAATCCTATTGCCTGCAGAAGGTGTGGAATCTGTGCGGCTGAATGTCCAGGTAAGGCCATTACCATGCCAGGCTATGAGGACCAGGAAATTCTGGGACAGTTAAAGGAGGCGGTAAACTGATGGCCAGGATAATTGCATTTTGCTGTGAAAATTCCGGTTGGCTGGCCTATCAGTCGGCCCGACCCAATTTGTCCTCCCAACTGAAGGTCAAAGCTATCAAACTACCCTGTTCAGGGAGGCTGGATGTGCTTTACCTCTATAAGAGCCTGGCAGCAGCTGATGGGGTAATGGTGCTGGCCTGCCAGAAAGAGAACTGCAAGTTCCTTCGGGGTAATAACCGGGCAGAACAGCGCTGGCAGGGAGTGGCCAAGATGCTGGCCTCTATGGGCGTAAATGCGGAAAGAATGGCTTTTGTCAATCTGGCAGCTAATATGGGCCCTCAACTTGCGGAAGAAATACTGGCTTTTGCTCAACGTTTGGCAGCCTTAGGGGATAAGCCGGGGAAGGTGGTAAATAAATGATAGTAGCTGATCGTAAACCATTGGAAGAGATCTTACAGTCTGTCTCCAATTATAAAAAGATTTTATTACTGGGTTGCCGGGGCTGTGTGACTGTCTGCCTGGCCGGTGGTGAAAAGGAAGTAGGTATACTGGCAGAACAGCTACGCCTGGCCCGGCAGGAAAACGGGCAACCTTTAGAAGTTTTAGAGGCTACGGTAGAAAGACAATGCGATTATGAATTTATAGACCAGGTCAGGGAAATGGTACCGGAAGTTGAGGCTATCCTTTCCACTGCCTGTGGTGTAGGGGTGCAGGGGGTTGCAGAACGATTCCCGGCGGTAAGGGTGCATCCGGCCCTGAATACCAAGTTTATGGGCATTAACCTCAAAGTAGGGGAATGGGCGGAAAGATGTCTGGGTTGTGGCAATTGCGTACTCAGCATTACCGGAGGAGTTTGTCCTATCGCCCGTTGTTCCAAAAACCTGCTCAATGGTCCCTGTGGCGGTTCACAAAACGGTAAATGCGAAATCTCCAAAGATATTGATTGTGGCTGGCAGCTTATCCATGACCGTTTACAGCGCCTGGGTCTGGTGGAGCGCTTGCTGGAAATTCAGCCACCGAAAGACTGGACTACAGCCCGGGACGGAGGGCCGAGAAAACTGGTAAGGGAGGAACTGTACCTTGAAAGCGGGGAGTAAACTGGAACAACTGTTACGCAGGGGCGAGTTTGTGGTTTCCGGTGAGATTGGGCCACCGAAAAGCTGTGATGCCAATGTAATCAAAAAACACGGAGAGCACTTACGCAATGCCGCTGATGCTTTCAATTTAACAGATAACCAGACGGCGATCGTACGGATGTCTTCTATAGCTGCCGGCAAAATCCTGGTTGATATGGGAATTGAGCCCATTATCCAGATGACCTGCCGGGATCGAAACCGCATCGGATTGCAGTCAGACGCCCTGGGGGCGGCAGCTCTAGGGATAAAGAATATTCTTTGTCTGTCCGGTGACCATCAGCGTTTTGGTAATCACCCCATGGCCAAGAACGTCTGGGATCTGGATTCCATTCAGCTTTTACAGACTCTGGATGGAATGCGTAAAGGCTATTTCCAGTGCGGGGAACAGATGAAAAGCGAGCCTCCCAAGTTCTTCCTTGGCTGTGCAGCTAACCCCTTTGCTGACCCCTTTGAATTTCGGGTAACCCGTCTGGAGAAAAAAATCAATGCCGGTGCCGATTTTGTCCAAACCCAGTGTATTCTGGATATGGAACGGTTTGAGCGCTGGATGGAGCTGGTACGCGAACGGGGATTACATGAAAGGGCCTATATTCTGGCCGGCGTAATGCCGATTAAGTCTGCCAAGGCGGCCAGATATATGCAGAAAAATGTGGCAGGGATGATGGTTTCGGAGGAAATCTGTCAGCGCCTGGAAAAGGCGGAGGATGTAAAGGAAGAAGCTGTTAATCTGGTGGTTGAGCAGATTAAGTATTTACGCAATATGAAGGGAATTGCCGGGGTACACATTATGGCGGTCGCCTGGGAAGAGATTATTCCGACCATTGTGGAGAGGGCAGGACTTTTGCCGCGCCCGACTATTTAGAGCCGGCAAGGAGGGAGTAAAGTGAGTAACAATAACTTGCTGGTGATAGGAAGCGGTATTGCCGGTCTGACAGCTGCCCAGGCGGCAGCTAAAAATGGTTTTACCGTTCATCTGGTAGAAAAGGATGGGGTCCTGGGCGGTAAGGCGGCCACCTATGCCTGCAAAGCGACAAACAACTGTGCTAAATGTTCTGCCTGTCTGGTCTTGCAGGTCAGAGCAGCAGTGGAGGCTGAAGAAGGAATTAAGGTCTATCTGCATAGCCGTGTCAGCCGCTGCGGGGGGCAACCTGGCAACTACCAGGTGCAACTCAAGACTCCGGCCGGGGAAGTGGAAATCCAGGTAGCCGGAATTATCGTAGCAGCCGGATTCTCTCCTCTGGCTCCCGAAAAGCGGGGTGAGCTGGGCTTAGGCTGGCAGCGGGGTGTGATTTCCGCTCTGGAGCTGGAACAGGCTCTGGCCAGGGAAGGGAAGTTTGTCAAAGCCTATCCCGGAGTGCAGAAAATCGGGTTTGTTCAATGCGTAGGCAGCAGGGATCTGGCTTTAGGCAATGAATATTGTTCTCAGGTTTGCTGCATGTATGCTCTGCGTTTGGCCCGCAAGATCAAGCATGAGCTTCCAGATTCTGAGATCGCAGTTTTTTACATGGATATTCAAACTTTTGGCCGCAGTTTTGACAAGTACCTGAAGGAAATTGAGGAAGTAGCTCAGATTAAACTGGTCCGGGGCATTCCTGCTAAAGTATTTTCCTTCCCTTATGAAAAGGTGACAGTACGTTATACTGATTCCCTGTCCGGAAGAGTAGAAAGCGAGCAATTTGATTTGCTGGTATTATCTACTGCTATTACTCCTGAAAATGAGCTGACTGAACTGGCCCAAACCCTGGGGATTGAACAGAACCGGTTTGGTTTTCTGGCCAATCTGGAGCCAGGAAATTACCAGAGCTCGAAAAAAGGGATTTATGTCTGTGGCACCTGTCAGGGACCGAAAAGTATCAGTGACAGCATTGCACAGGCCAGGGCGGTTGTAGGGCAGTTGCTAACTGACCAGGCTACAAGATAAAGGGTGAGGGTCCCTTGCTTTTTCCAGGGTAATCTTTTATAATATAGCTAAACAAAGGGGGTTGCTGTACCTAACTTGGGCGAATAAGGAGGAAACAACATGCGGATTATTTTCAGCAAGAGTGGCGAACATTTGCCGTATATTCTGGCCAGTGCCGTCTGGCATTACTTGCAGCACTCCGATAAAATTCTTAATTCCACTCATGATCAGGAAGAAATCGCAAAAATTCTGGCTGAGCAGAAAATAATCAAAGAAGTTATAAATCCAGCCGTGAAAAACCCGGTGGAAGGGGAACGGTTTGCGGTTGAATGTGAAGATGCTGCTCTGATCAATCTGCTGGTGCGCATTTTACAATACTATCTGGATGAAACCAAAGATATCCTAAAAACCATAGAAGATCCGGAAATCACCAAACGGTGCCTGTTAGATGTGGAAATTATTGAAAAAGAACTGATTACAGCCATCAAGATTGCTGGTTAGACGAAGCCTGTGTGCTTCGTCTTTTAATTTGCGGGAAAAGTGGCAGGAATTTATTCAAGTGGTGACGAATTAGTTTTAGTAGGTTGGAGAGGGGGAGCGTAGCGATGGAAAAAATTGCAGTCAGAGACTTGCAGCCTGGAATGATCATGGCTGAAAGCATACTAGGAGACAATGGTATGATTCTGGTAGCTGAAGGTACGGTATTAACTGAAAGTTTGATTAATCGGCTTCAGAATATGGCGCTCTCCCAGGTGGCTATTTGCTCCCCGGGCACATTGATCACAGAAGCAGGAGAAGTCCTGGTTGATAAAGTTTTACAGATGGCACAAGGGGTGCTGGATAAATATATACCGGTACGACTTTATCAAGAGCGGGAAAATATAGAAGGGATCTATCAAAATGCGCGCTATTACCTGGAAAAAGTCATCAAGAATGAAAAAGTCAGTAAGTTTTATCTTGATTTAAGAGCCATCGATGATTTTACTTTACAGCATTCCATCAATGTGGCGGTTTTTTCCGCCCTGGTAGGGGTAGGGATGCATCTGACCCCTGAAATGATGGAAGAAATGGTTACAGCGGCCTTGCTTCATGATATTGGGCGCACCAGGATGGAGCCGGAACTGTTACAACAAGATCTGGAAAATCCCTTACATGCACATCCAGTCTGTGCAGAGCATACCAATATTGGCTATAAAATTCTTAGAGAAGAAGGGTTTTCGCCAGCGATTGCCAGGGTGGCTTTGTACCATCATGAACGCTGGGATGGCAGCGGTTATCCTCAGCATCTAAAAGGAGAAAAAATTGACTTATTTTCTCGAATTATAATGGTTGCCGATGTTTTTGATACCTATACCGGTCCTTTAGGGGGTAAGATGCGTTGTTTACCCCATGAAGCTATTGAATTTTTGTACGGTGGCGGAAATCTTTATTTTGATGCCCGGGCAGTAAAGGCTTTTATCCAGTTTATTCCGGTATATCCTCTGGGGACGGTAGTGCAGTTGAGCAGTGGGGAAATTGGAATTGTGGTTAATGTAGAGAAGAATGTGGCCACTCGCCCCATTATTAAGGTTTGTTATGACAAAAACAAACAAAAGCTGGCGGCCAGCTATCAACTTGATTTAGGTCTGCAAAAAACCACATTTATAACGAAAGTTTTATGGTAGGGTGAGGGTAAATGGACATCAATATTACCGCCAGTTTTGCAGCGGAGTTGACTGGCAATGGCAACATCAGTATTCCTGCCCTTTTATTGAAAGGCTTAGGACCACTGGATATAACTCCCGAGCAATTTCTGGTAATTACTTTGCTGCTTTATTTTCGACAGCAGCAAAATTTTTTTCCGACATCCCAGGAGCTGTCTGAGCTTTCGGGGCTATCGGAGACTACCGTTCAGCAGACGCTGGCCACGTTGATCGAAAAAAAGTTGCTGAGCATTAAACCCAAATTTATTGTTGCCAGGCAGGCACTGGAAGAAGAATATTCTCTAGAGCCGCTTTATCAGGCCCTGGTTAGTATTTGGGCCATTGAAAGAAAACAGGAACTGGCAGCGATTAAGCAAAAACTGCTGGAGGATCAGAAACAGGATCTGGTAGCCTTAGGACGTTTATTTGAACAGGAATTTGGTAGACCCCTTTCGGCCATGGAAATGGATCAGATTGCCAACTGGGTAATAACCGAGGGCTACGAACAGGATCTGGTGGTAGAGGCATTAAAACGCGGGATTTTACGCGGGGTTCGCAACCTGAAATATATTGATAAAATCCTGCTTGACTGGCGCAATCGCGGCCTGGATAGCCTGGCTAAAGTCAAGGCGTTTGAAGAACAAATCGCCAGACAAAAACTGGGAGGTAAAGAACGTATCCGCAAAGAAAAACCGGTTGAACCGGCTCCAGATAGCAAATATGAACAGGTCTGGACCTAAGGAGGGACGGGAATGGAACCTGTGGGCTCGATTTTGCAGAAAAGGATAAGGGAACTGGGTGCCTATATTAATAAAAACAAGCAACCGAAAGAAATAAAGTATAAATGTGAACTCTGTCAGGATAGGGGCATCATTTTACTGGATGATTCAACTGGAAAGGTCTGTGATTGTACTGGTTTCCAGAAAGAACGTCAGGACCACCTGTTTCGCTTTTTAGCGGAAGCGGACTGGGAAAATTTTGACCTGAGTTTTTATCGCAGTGATAAGATTGAGCCTGGTAGCAAACTGGCCTATCGCCAGCTGGCTGAACAGGCTCTTAGTAGTGCCCGCGATTTTGTTAACCAGGTTGTCCAGGGATGCGCTGGCGATGGCCTGGTGATATATGGTCCCGTGGGAAGTGGCAAAACTCTGCTGGCAGCCTGTATTGCCAGGGACTTAATCAGGCACGGCAAAAATGTAGTATTTCTAATTGTGCCGGAGCTGCTGGATGATATTAAAGCCACTTTCTATGATGATGAGAACGGGGAAAGCAAAATCATGATTCAG
Source organism: Carboxydocella sporoproducens DSM 16521 (assembly GCF_900167165.1). Taxonomy (NCBI): domain Bacteria; kingdom Bacillati; phylum Bacillota; class Clostridia; order Eubacteriales; family Clostridiales Family XVI. Incertae Sedis; genus Carboxydocella; species Carboxydocella thermautotrophica. Next base: position 19,044 of record NZ_FUXM01000021.1, read on the forward strand.
GCCAAGCAAGCTGAGATTCTCATTTTGGATGACCTGGGGGCCCATAACTATTCCGAATGGGTACGGAATAAACTATATTCTATTATTAATTACCGCCTTCTCAATCATTTACCGACAGTGGTTACTACCAATTTTACTTTGCCGGAACTGGATAAATATATCGGTGAAAGGACTACTTCCCGGCTAGTGCAAATGTGTAAGGGTGTCAAGCTGGCGGTGGATCTTGATATCAGGTATCAAATCAGGCGCATAAAGGAGAGGAAAAAGAGATAAATTAGGAGAGGAATTGTTTGGGAGGGATGTAAATGAGCATTCGTTTTGGGACTGATGGCTGGCGGGCTATTATGGCTGCTGATTTTACTTTTGCCAATGTGGCCATTGTCGCCCAGGGTATTGCTGACTATCTGCTGGAAACGGAAAAAGCACAGAAAGGGATAGTATTAGGCCATGATACCCGTTTCCTGGCGGAACAGTTTGCTGATCAGGTGCAGGCGGTGTTAACGGCTAATGGCATTCCTGTCTACCGGTTGCAGGGGCCCACTCCGACACCGGTTACAGCTTATGCCATTCGGGCTTTGAATACTGCCGGAGCAATTATGTTGACTGCCAGCCATAACCCGCCCCAGTATAACGGGATTAAATTTATTCCGGAATATGCGGGGCCAGCCAGTCCGGAGATTACCGCTCAACTGGAAGAAAAAATTGGCAAGGTAATAGCCGGTGGTGTAAATCATCAGCTGCCAAAACCGGAACTGGTGCATTCCGTTGATATCTGGGACAAATACTGGGAACATATAGATACAATCATTGATTTTAACCAGATTTGCCGGATTAAAGGGAAGATCGTCCTTGACCCCATGTTTGGGGCAGCGGCGGGTAAAGTGGCTGCAAAATTGCAAAGCTGTGGGTTAGAAGTAATAGAAATCAACGGTTACAGGGATGCCTTTTTTGGAGGAGGTTTACCGGAACCGGTAGCTTCTAGACTGCAAACTCTAACTCAGACAGTAGTTCAGGCAAAGGCGGTAGTGGGCCTGGCCAATGATGGTGATGCAGACCGTTTCGGAGTGATCGGATCTAATGGTGAATATCTGGCCCCCAATCAGATCTTGAGTATTATCAGCCAGTATCTACTGGAAAATGGGCAAAAAGAGGGGGGGCTGGTCCGTACTGTAGCGACCACCCATTTGCTGGATGAAATTGCGGGCAGGTATGAACGGAAGGCTACTGAAACCCCTGTTGGATTTAAATATCTGGCCCAGGAGATGTTACGGCGTCCTGTGGTATTAGCCGGGGAAGAAAGCGGTGGCCTCAGTATCGGTGGTCATATCCCGGAGAAGGATGGGATATTGGCCAATCTGCTGATCTTACAAATAATAGGGGCCACTGGACAAAAGCCGGAGGAGGCCTGGCAACTCTTGCAGGAACAATATGGTTATTATGCTTTTCGACGCCTGGACTTACATATTGAAAATGATAGGAAAAACCAGTTAATGCAAAAACTGCGGAATGAACCGCCTCTGGTTTTCGGGCAGAGACAGGTACTGCAGCAATCTTTACTGGAAGGGGTAAAGCTCTATTTAGATGATGGTTCCTGGGTTTTATTCCGGCCATCCGGAACAGAACCGGTCTTGCGGATTTATATAGAAGCCCGTTCGGAACAGGCGTACTACGATTTAATAGCGGCTGGAGAAGCGGCAGTAAAATAAAATGTATAAAAACTCTGGTTTTTGGTTAGACTTAACTCCTGTAGACTAAAAAAGTTTACAGGAGGTTTTTTTGTCGATGAGTAAGGGAAAAAAATATCGATTATGTTGCCTGGTGCTGATTGGATTGCTTATGCTTGCTCCCCTGGCCCGGGCAGCGGAGGTCGATTTTCGTCAGGGCAGACTGGTGCCGATTGTTTCCAGGAGCATTGTCTTAAGCCGAAATGTACCCGCTATTCATCGGGTGCGTCCGGGAGAATACCTGTTGCGGATTGCGCGTCAGTATAATGTTTCAGTTCAGGATTTGATCAGAGCAAATGGTTTAAAAAGCAAAATTATTTACCCGGGACAAAAATTAATTATACCAAGGGGTAGCAAAATGATGGCCCGTGCATCTGGCAGAATGGCAGCCGGGGTTTATTACTACAAAGGCAGGATAATCAGGATCAGTGAAAGTGAAATGGATCTGCTGGCCCGGCTGGTGCATGCTGAGGCCAGAGGAGAGTCTTTCCAGGGAAAAGTGGCAGTAGCTGCTGTTGTCTTAAACCGGGTAATAAATGACCAGTTTCCTGATACCGTGAAAGAAGTTATTCTGCAAAAAACCCGGGGAACCTACCAGTTTAGTCCGGTCCAGGATGGGGCTATCAATTTGCCGGCTGACAGGGAATCTTATGAGGCAGTACGGGAAGCGCTTGCCGGTTATGACCCTACGGAAGGATCGTTGTATTTCTATAATCCTCAGATTGCCACAGATACCTGGATCAAAACTTTGCCTACATCTACGATGATTGGCAATCATGTTTTTGCCCGTTAGAGCTTGGCTCTAACGGTCTTTTCATGTAGAATATACATGAAGGAGGTTGGTTACATGGCAGCAAAGGTTTACTATACGTCAATGCGTACCAAACGGGGAGAGAGTTTGTTAGCCAAACTGGTACGTCTGTACAAAAGAGCCGGTTTTGAGGAAATCATCAGTCCTGGAGATCTGGTGGCCATCAAAGTCCATTTCGGCGAAAAAGGCAATACAGCGTACATAAGACCGCAATTTATCCGGCAGGTAGTAGAACAGGTTAAACTGGCCGGAGGGAAACCGTTTTTGACAGATGCCAATACCCTCTACCGGGGTAGCCGGGCCAATGCTGTTGACCATTTGATTACTGCTATTGAAAACGGCTTTGATTATGCCGTAGTGGGCGCACCTCTGATTATTGCTGATGGTTTGACCGGACACGACTATATTAAGGTGCCAGTTAACCTCAAACACTTTCAGGAAGTAAAAATCGGCGCTGCGGCGGTACATGCCGATGCCTTTATTGCTGTCAGCCATTTTAAGGGACATGAGGCTACCGGTTTTGGCGGCACTATAAAAAATATCGGAATGGGTCTGGGGAGCAGAAGTGGCAAGCAGAATATGCATTCTGACCTGTTGCCCCGGGTTAATCGGGAGAAATGCATTAAATGCGGGCGATGTATCAAGTGGTGTCCAGCTGATGCTATCGCCTTTGCCGGGGAGGAGGGGACTGCTCTTATCAGTGAAACCAGGTGTATTGGCTGTGGTGAGTGTGTAACCGTTTGTCCGGTTCAGGCTATTGCTATTAACTGGAAGACAGAAGCGGATATGTTGCAGGAAAAAATGGTGGAATACACCTACGGAGTACTAAAGGATAAAGTTGGTAAATGCGGGTTTATCAGTTTTGTTACCAGCGTTTCTCCTGATTGTGATTGCTGTGGCTGGTCCGATGCTCCACTGGTAGCCGATCTGGGCATTCTGGCCTCTAAAGACCCGGTAGCTCTGGATCAAGCCTGTGTCGATCTGGTTAACCAGGCTCCTGTCAACCGGATTTCTGTTCTGGGGGATAAACAGGTAGAGGATAAATTCCGCGCTCTCTATCCCAAAGTGGACTGGTCAGTACAACTAAGGTATGGCGAAGAAATTGGCCTTGGCACAAGGCAGTATGAATTAATTGAAGTTTAAAAGAAAGAGGCATTCTTCCTGAATTAAAGAAGAATGCCTCTTTTTATTGTATTTTTTGGAGGAAATTTAGTTATTGTGTCGAAAAATACATTCCGGGAGGGAAAAATTGTGGCACATGAAAACTTTGGCAAGACATTAATCGAGTTTAAGGTCGGAGTATTTTTATTCGCTTTTTTGTCTTATGTAGCTTTTATAGGCTCCAGTTCAATTTCATGGAACCTGATTCTGGCTATGTTATTAGTTATATCCTATAATTTCCTCATTTATTTTACATGGAATCATAATCTTCTGCAACGGAGCCGTTATCTAATTATCTTTGGTGAAATTGTGCTGTTTGGCTACTTGATGTTGTCTTCACAGGGTAATGCCTATTTCCAGCCTCTGTTTTACCTGGTGATTACCACCTATGCCATTCGGTTTGGGGCCAGATTCGGGTTGCTAACCGCCTTAACCGGCTGGCTGGCGGTAATTGTGACGGGAATCAGCCAGGAAGGGGATTTGCCTTTATTACTAAGCAAACCGGAAACGGGGATTTTGCAGGGCTCAATCTGGGCACTTATTGGCTGGTTTGTCGGTAAAATAATGGAAAGCCGTCATAAACTGCAGGAAAGCTATCAAAAACTGACTACCATTATGAAAATTGACCATATTACCGGGGTATATAGTTATCGGTATATTCAGCAGTTTCTCGCCGAGGAGATATTAAAAGCCAGACAAAAGCATGAGCAGTTATCGATAATTCGGATTAGTATTGATGGTTTCCAGCCGATAGTTGATGGCTATGGTCAGGAGGTAACCCAGCAGATTTTAAAGACTGTGGGGGAACTGATCCAGGAAAATATTCGAGGTAAAGATAAGGTAGGGCGATATGGGGAAGATGAGTTTATCGTTTTATTGCCCGGTTCCGATAGTTTCGATGCCCTGGATGTGGGGGAAAAAATTCGCATTGCCGTACGAAACCACTCTTACCCCTTTGAAGACGAGAAGCTCAGGATAACAGTCTCCCTGGGGATTGCCACTTTTCCAAAAGACGCTGAGGATATGGACAATTTATTATACAGGGCCAACCAGACCCTGTTTCGGGCCCGCCATTTACGGCGCGACCGGGTGTGCCTTTCATCTATCACCATTGATGAGGTACAGAATAAAATCAAAAAGGCTGGTACCGCTCTGGCCGAAAATATCCCTACCCTGGTTGCTCTCATTGATGCCAAGGATGTCAACACCTGTGGCCATTCGGAGCGGGTAACCAAATATGCGGTGGCTATGGCCAGAAAACTGGGCTTTACTGAAAAAGAACTGGAGAGACTGCAGTATGGAGCCCTGCTCCACGATATCGGCAAAATCAATGTGGAAGAACATATCCTGGATAAACCGGGAAGTTTGAATGAAGATGAAATTTACTCCATCCGTAATCATCCGGCCTTTGGAGCCAATTTTCTGGCTTCCATTGACTATTTGCAGATGGTAACACCGCTGGTTTTATATCACCATGAGCGCTGGGATGGCTCCGGTTATCCGGAAGGGCTGAAGGGTGAAGAAATACCGCTGGGGGCAAGGATTATAGCTATTGCTGATTCCTATGATGCCATGGTATCGGAACGTCCCTATAAAAAGCCCTTACAACCGGCAGCAGCCTGGGATGAAATCAAAAATTGTGCTGGTACCTGTTTTGATCCGGCTCTGGTTGAAGTATTCTGCCAGGTGGTGGATCGGGAAACCGGTCAGATCAAGCCCGCTTAACCGGCGGGCTCTAAACTTGCTCTTTTTGCCTTCTGTGATATAATTAAATGTGGCAAATAATTACTTAAGGAGGACTGGGAATGGAGCTGTGGCTGAGAGAGCAACATACAGAGGGCTATAGCGTGAGTTGGAAAATAAAGGAAATATTTTATCAAAAACAAACTCCCTATCAACATCTGGCAATTGTTGAATTTTATGATTTAGGGAGAGCATTGGTTCTGGACGGGATTGTTCAGACCACTGAAAAAGATGAATATATTTATCATGAAATGATTGCCCATGTGCCCATGTTCAGTTTGCGGCAGGTGGAAACGGTACTGGTCATCGGTGGCGGTGATGGCGGTACAGTCCGCGAAGTGCTGAAACACACCGGGGTTAAAAAGGTGGTACTGGCTGAAATTGATGAAGATGTAATCAATGCCTGTCGGCAGTATTTGCCGGTAACGGCTGCCTGCCTGAGCGATCCCCGGGTTGAACTGGCCATTGGGGATGGGATTAAATATGTCGAGCAGCAGCAAGCTGCCTTTGATTTGATTATCGTTGATTCTTCCGACCCCATTGGACCTGCTGAACCACTGTTTGGCAGCAAGTTCTATCAGCTGGTCAAACGGGCTTTAAAGCCTGGAGGAGCAGTAGTAGCCCAGACGGAGTCGCCCCTCTTTTATCCACAGGCGTTTCAGAGAGCGGTGCAGGCTATGCGGGAGAATTTCACCTATGTTAAACCTTATTTAACAGCTATTCCTAGCTATGTGGGAGGATTCTGGACTTTTACTATGGCCAGTGATTCGGAACTGAAACCAAGCTGGCCTGAAACCCTGCCCTTTAGTAACCGTTATTATACACCGGAAGTTCATCAGGCTGCCTTTGCCTTACCGCCCTTTGTAGCGGAAATTGTGAATAAATAATAGTGATAAGGAGGGATAACCGGATGACCAGAAGCAAATGGCGTTTAGCGGTCATGGTTATCCTTTTTCTTTTTCTGCTCTCTGGTTGTAAACCCTTAAATCAATGGTTGCCCCGTTTGCCACAGCCCCAGCTGCCGGCGGCTACTCTGATTACTGATCACAAGGGCAGAGTGATCGGACAAATTTATGAACAAAAACGTTATCCGGTTAAACTGAAAGACATATCCCCTTATGTGCTGCAAGCAGTAATAGCGGCTGAAGACCGGGATTTTTATCTGCATCAGGGGCTGGATCCAGCTGGTATAATCCGGGCTATCTGGCATAATTTGAGGGCTGGCCGGATAGTGGAGGGGGGCAGTACCATCTCCCAGCAAACGGTAAAAAACCTGTTTTTGAGCCAGGAAAGAACATGGAAGCGCAAGCTGCTGGAGGCCTGGTGGGTTATTCAGCTGGAACAGCAATATACCAAAGATGAGATCCTGGAGCTATATCTCAATAGCGTTTATTTTGGCGAAGGAGCCTATGGTATAGAAGCTGCAGCTCAAACCTACTTTGGCAAAAGGGCCAAAGATTTGAACCTGGCTGAAAGCGCCTTGCTGGCCGCTACTTTGAAAGCACCTTCGCGCGTAAATCCCTGGGCTAACCTGGAAGCGACCAAAAAGCGGCAGCGCTATGTTCTGCAGCAAATGGTGGAAATGAAAGTCATCACTCCTGAACAGGCCCGTCAGGCCGAGGAACAACCATTGCAAATCCGAAAAAAGCAAAGGGCTGTTTCCAGCCTGGCTCCTTACTTTCTGGACCTGGTCAAGCAACAGGCGGAAAAGCAGGTTGACCAGGAAACCTTGCTGGCAGGGGGACTGAAAATCGAGACGACTCTGGATGCAGAGATTCAGCAGGTGGTTAATGACAGGGTACAAACATATTTGCAGAAATATCCCGGACTGCAGGTAGCGGTGATAGTGCTGGAGAATGATAGCGGGGCTGTTCGGGCCCTGACCGGTGGCCGGGACTGGTGGCAGAGCTCATATAATCGGGTCTTGGCCCGCCGGCAGCCTGGCTCAGCTTTTAAACCTTTTCTCTATGCTCTGGCGCTGGAGCAAGGGATGCAGGCCAATAGCCTCTATAAATGTGAACCGGTTAATTTCAAGGGTTATCAGCCCCAGGATTATGGCAGGCCCGGTTATCATGGCCGGGAGCTGACTATGGCGGAAGCTGTCTGGGTCTCCGATAATATCATTCCTGTTAAAATTCTGGCCCAGTATGGCCCGGAGCAACTGGTTAAAGAAGCAAAAAAATTTGGTTTTACTTCACCCCTACCGCCGGTGTTATCCCTGGCCCTGGGCAGTGGTGAGGTGACTCCGTGGGAAATGGCGGCGGCTTATCGGGTTTTCCCTGGTAAAGGGCAATATATAGAACCCTGGTATATTTCCAGGATAGTTACCGGTACTGGTACTAATCTCTGGCAGGGACAGCCCAGGCGCTGGCAGGCGCTTGGACCTGAACTTGCTTTTCAACTGTTGGACATGATGCGCGGGGTTACAGGACCACAGGGCACAGCGGCCCGCATTAGCCAGATAATACGGAATCAGGCGGTTGCTGGCAAAACCGGGACCACCCAGGAGAACCGTGATGCCTGGTTTGCAGGCTTTAATAGTAAATATACCGTTGTAGTTTGGCTGGGATATGATCTCAAAGGAAAAGGGGTAGGGACTGGAGGAAAAATGGCCGCACCGCTCTGGGCTGAAATTGTCAATTCCCCTGCCTTGCGAGGGGAGATGGAATTTAACGTTCCTGGTAATATAGTTAAGGAAAAAGTTTGTCTGGATTCAGGGCAAAAGGCAGGACCAGCCTGTGAACGCACTGCCGAGCTGGCTTTTGAGCAGGGTAAAGAGCCCCAGGAGTACTGTGCCCTGCACTGGTTTGTTCCCTTTATCAATCTGCCTGGATTTTAGGAGAGATAGGGGAGAAGGAAGATGGCTGAAAAAATCTGGCACTGGCTTTGTGAACATGACAGGATTTACGCCGGTGACCCTGTTTGGATTAAACCTTTACAGCAATTGAGCTGGGAGGAAAGGCGCAAAGTCTATGGAGCGCAGGGACGAGCCGTGGCAGAGTTAATCTTGAAAACCCTGAAGGAGGATACGGCTCTAGCAGCAGAATGGGAAAAGGCTGTAATCGAGAGCGTACTGGCCAAAGGCGGTGACCGGGATTTCCTGGATAGCCAGGTCATGGCTGTCCTGGGCCCACTCAAACTCAATCATTATATCACCAGAGAAGCTGAAGCCCGGGGGATTTTGTTAAAAACAGGAGCCAGCCAGGGAGGTTGCATGCTGGCAATCGTGATCATGACATTGGTGGTGGCGGTCATTGCCTGGCTGACTCGTTAGAAAAAAGAGGAGGTAAGAAGGATGCGGAGAGTACAGACAGATAAGGGAGAAGTGGCAGTAGGAGGGCCGCTAACGGAAGATGTGCTGGCATGTTTGCAGTTTGATCCGGGCTTAACTGCCTTTCGGCGGCCTCATGAACAGCACCGGGCTTTGCAGCAAATAGCGGCCATGCCGGAAGGCAGGGTATATGGATGTATTGCCGACGAAACACTGGTAGGCTATGTAACCTTTCATCCTGCTGAAGAGGAGGGGCGCTGGGGTAAAGGGGAATTTGCCGGCTTTATCCTGGAACTGGGGGCTATTGAAATTTCACCGGAGTGGCGGGGTTTTGGGCTGGCTGGCTTACTGTTGCAGGAAACTTTCTGTGATGATTTCTGGGAAGATTATATCGTGATTTCCCAGCATTTGCACTGGCACTGGGACTTAAAAGGCACAGGGCTGGATTTATGGGGCTACAAGAAGATGTTGAGTCATGTGATGGAGAAAGGGGGATTCCAGCTCCGAAATACCGATGAGCCGGAAATAGCCAGCCATCCTGCCAATATGCTCCGGGTACGGATCGGCAAACGAGTACCGGCGGAGAGAGTCATCCAGTTCGAAGGCAGCCTCTATCAGAATCTTTGGATGTTATAAAGACAGGGAGGGAGAAGGATGGAAGTCTACCGAATTATGCGTTCACCAGTGGTAACTGTTAACCCTCAAACTACCCTGGCGGAAGCCTGGAAAATTATGAAAAATTTGCGCATCAGGCATTTGCCGGTAATTTCCGAAGGGCGGCTGGTAGGGATTGTTTCTGATCGGGATTTGCGTTCTGCCAGCCCGGCGTTCTGGGAAGAAAACAGCGAAGAAAAAACCTGCCAAATTTGGATCGGGCAGATCATGAGCAAAAATGTGATTACTATCGCGCCTGATGATACCATAGATGAGGCAGCCAGGATTATGTATGAATTCAGGATCGGCTCCTTGCCAGTGGTCGATGGCAAGTACCTGGTCGGGCTTTTGACCCAAAGCGATATTTTGCGGGCATTAACGGAATTGCTGGGTGTACACGAACCCGGCTCCCAGTTAATTTTGGAAATACCAGATCGGCCAGGCGTACTGGCTGACATCGCCATTATTTTCAAAAATCTGGGAGTAAATATTGTCAGTGTTGTCACTTTACCCAAACGCAGGCATGAGGAATACCGTTTGATGGTAATCAGGGTCAATACCATCGATCCCCGCAAAATTATGGCTGCTTTACAGCAAGCAGGATATATAGTCAGAACGCCGCGACTGGAGGATACCGGCTATGGGCGGTAGAAGTCTTTTAATCCATAGCCGGCATTTTCAGCGGTATCAGCTTAGTGATGAACATCCCTTCAATCCTTTGCGGCTGGAATTAACAGAAACCCTGATTAAAGCCATGGGGCTATGGCCAGAGAAGGCGCTAGAAGCGCGAGGTGCAACTTTTGAAGAACTGGTACTCTTCCATTCTCCTGCCTATGTCAATGCGGTTTTTAGTCTGGGGGAAAAAGGGGAATGTTCCCTGGGCCCCGAGGCATGGGGACTGGGTACGGAAGACAATCCGGTTTTTCCCCGGATGGGGCAAGCAGCAGCCTTGCTGGTGGGGGCATCGATACAGGGAGCCGAATTGATTCTTGCCGGCAACGCTGAGCATGTTTTGAACTATGCGGGTGGATTACACCATGCCCACCGGGAACAGGCTTCCGGCTTTTGCGTTTTTAATGATATTGTGCTGGCAATCAAGAAATTTTGTCAGGCAGGCTGGCGGGTCGTCTATATCGATACTGATGCTCACCATGGTGATGGCGTGCAATGGGCATTTTATGATAATCCCCAGGTTTTAACCATCTCATTGCATGAAACGGGAAGATATCTCTTTCCTGGTACAGGGAAAATTACCGAACTGGGTCAGGGAGCCGGATATGGCTATAGTATCAATTTACCTTTAGAACCCTTTTCGGATACTGCCAGTATGCTGGAATGTTTTCAGCTGCTGTTACCCCCTCTTTTAGAGGCGTTTAAACCGGATGTAATTGTTTCTCAGCACGGCTGTGATACCCATTATCTGGATCCATTAACCCATCTGCATGGGGACATGCATCTATTACGAGCCTATGCCGAGTTAATTCACGGCTATGCCCATCAATATTCCGGAGGAAGGTGGCTGGCCTTAGGGGGAGGGGGTTATGATATCTGGCGGGTTGTTCCCCGGGCCTGGACACTCCTCTGGGCAACTTTGAGTCACCAGCTGTGTTTACCAGTTGTACCGGCCAGCTGGCTAGAACAGTGGCAGGGAGGAGCGCCAGTACCTTTACCGGCAATGATGATGGACCCGGAAGACATGGTAAAGCCTATTCCCCGGCAGCAGGAAATTCGCGAAAAAAATCTGGCTAATGCGCAGCGGGTATTACAAAATGCTTATCCTATTATCGCAGGAATAATTGGTTAAACGGAGGTAGCAATGAAAAAAGATGTTGCGGGCTCTGTTGTTGCGTTTTCGCCTGAACAGGCCTTTGCAAGAACAGGCCTATGTGTTATAATTTTTTTAGTATTTTGCTTGTTGGGAGGGATTTTTGGTGAGATTGTTGATCATGGGGCCCCCGGGTGCTGGTAAGGGCACTCAAGCCGAGGTATTAGTAAAGAAATTAGAGATACCTCACATTTCCACCGGTGATATGTTCCGGGCTGCTATTAAGGAAGGCACTGAAATGGGCAAAAAAGCCAAGGAATATATGGATGCCGGTCAACTGGTTCCCGATGAAGTAGTGGTCGGGATGGTAAAAGAGAGACTGAGCAAGGAAGATTGTGCTCATGGCTTTTTACTGGATGGTTTTCCACGGACTATCGCCCAGGCAGAAGCACTGGAAAAAACATTACAAGAATTGGATATGCAGATCGATGCAGTCATTAATATAGCTGTGCCCCGGGAGAAACTGATGGAGCGCCTGACCGGTCGTAGAATTTGCCGGGCTTGTGGAGCCAGCTATCATGTAGTATTTAATCCTCCTGCCCGGCCAGGCATTTGTGACAAGTGTGGTGGAGAACTGTATCAACGGGATGATGATAATGAAGCAACAGTAGCCAATCGTCTGGATGTTTACGAGGCTCAAACTCAACCATTAATTGACTTTTATCAAGTCAGGGGATTGCTGCGGCAAATCGACGGTGACCAGCCCATTGACAAGGTATTGAGTGATATTTTAACGGCTATTGGCAAATAATTTTGGTGGATTTTTGGCCACAGGATTACCTTCCTGTGGTTTTTTATTAAAGTCTGTTGACAAGGAGGTGAAAAAGTGGCCACAGTATTGAAGGAAGTATCCCGTATCTCCGGACTTTATGGTCTTGATGGCGAAGAAAAAGTAGCCAAAGAGCTGGCGGAACAGCTTCCGGAATATTTTCTGGTGATTAACTCACCGCGCCTGGCAATGAATGATAATGTGGTGGATATTGACCATATTGTGATTACGCCGGCGGCGATCTTTGTCATCGAGAGTAAAAACATGAATGGCCGTATCACCGGCGGCCTGATGGGCAACTGGACCCAGGAGCGATTAAATGATGGCAAGAAGGAATATATCAAGATAGGCAATCCTGCCGCTCAGGTTAATCAGTATACCAAAGTTGTTCGGGACTATTTAAAACATCATTACTATCAGCAATACCAGGTCCAAAAAAATTTTAAGATGGAACCCATTGTAGTTTTTACCCATGAACATTCCAATATTAATGGGATTCACTACACTTCCCGGGGAAGGGTTGGTAAGGTCAGGGTTTTGTTGTTAAAGGACCTGGTTTCCCATATTATGAGCTTTGATAAGGAATATATGACTTTAGAGGAGATGCATGAGGTAGCTGATATCCTGGTGCCTCAGGATCAGCGGGAACAAACCGGGGTTTATCCGGTGCTGAACGATTTGCCCAAAGAAAGTTTTCGCAGCCGGTATCAGATTCTGGAGGAGATAGGCCGGGGAGCTACCGGGGTGGTTTTCCGCGCCTTTGACAATAAGCTGGATCTGGAAGTAGCAGTAAAGCGGCTGTATGCGGGCCAGGATGGAGAGAAACATAAACAGTGGAAGCAGATTGCCCGGATTTCTGCCCGTTTGAATCACGCCAATATAGTACGCATCCATGATTATTACGAAGAGGATGGCGAGTTTTACCTGGTCATGGACCTGGTTCAGGGTTTGACCTTGAGTGAGGCTCTGGAACAAAGGCAATTTAGCTGGCGCGAAATCTATGATATTCTGGAACAAATATGTAATGCCCTGGACTATGCTCATCGAGAAGGGGTTATTCATCTAGACCTCAAAGGGGATAATATTCTCATTGATGAAAAAGGACTGGTGCATGTTACTGATTTTGGTCTGGCAGCCCTAGCGGAGCTGGGCCCTAGCAAAAGCATAGGCACTCCCCTCTATATGGCACCCGAACAGGTAAGAGGAGAAAGGGGGGATAAATCTTCTGACTGGTTTGCGGTCGGAGTTATCCTGTATCAATTGATAACCGGACATTTTCCTTTTTATGGAAAAGACTTGCGAGAAGTAGGACAGGATATTTTATACGGGCAACCCCCGCCGTTAACCCGCTGGCGGGAGGATGCACCGGCAGAACTGGAAAAAGTGCTGGCCAAAGCCCTGGCCAAAGAAGCCAGGCAGCGCTATCAAAGCGGGCGGGAGTTACTGGCTGATTTAAAAACTGCTCTGGGTGAACGCCTTGAAAGTGGACAGGGCTTGACCCAGCAATGGTTTGCCAATCAGCGCTGGTTAAATTTCTGGCGGGATGATAAAAAGAAATTTTATGTCATTGTGGCCCTAACGGCATTAATCTTCGGCTGGATGTTCAGTTTACAAATGTATATAGACCGGAAGTTCCCCCAATCCGGCAGCAGTACAACAGGGGAATTATTACAGGATAGCCGTCTGGATACTACTTTAATTACCAATGAAAATATAAATCAGGCTTATAATAAAGTTGAAGAATGGTCCGGACGCAAAGTTAAGATTACAGGTAGACTGGAGAAGCTGGTTAATCGTACAGAAGATTATCTCTTGTTACAAATGGCTGTTTCAGATAGCAAAGGAGCTATTACCAGAATCCTGGTCCAGTATAATGGGGATCCCCATCTCCTTCTGCAAAAAGAAGAGAGTTTGCCTCTGGTCAGACTGGTAGGCAATCTGGGCTCAACTACTACTGTTGATCCCCGCAATGGGGAAATAATAAAGATACCCTTGATAGTCAACAGTGTAATTGAGCCAATTGAATTATGGAATGCCATGACACCAGCTAAATACAAATTGGATGTTAAGCAGATACTGGTGCGACATGGGATAGAGGTAGAGCTGGAGCGGATAGAAATAGCAGAGGAGGAAACGCGTTTATTCTTAAGGGTCAAGAATCGTTCCTTGCAAAAACATCTGGTCTCTCTGGCTAATCCTCAGGCTAGACAAGGAAATAATATCATCTACCAGCTTTACCATAGCGAAAACAATTATCAATTCGAGTTACAACCCGAACAGGAGGTAAAAGGGCAAATTATCCTTGGGCCCCTTGATATTATCCAGCGGCAAGTCGAAATTAGTTTGGGGAATAATTTTTTGGGACAGGAACCCTGGGTATTTTCAGTCAAGTGGTAGGCACGGCAGCATAGAATATATTAGAACCCGAAAGGGAGGTGCTGACCGTGCCCCAATTCCTTTTGCGTGACCTGGCTACGGAAATTTATCTGGAAGTTTTATGGATTTATATAGATGATGCCCTGGATCGTCAGGACAAAAGAAGGTTTGAAGAATTATGTGGCGAATTATTGTCTATTATTAATGGAACAGGTTGAAGGAGGGCTGGTTATGTTAAAGCGAATCGGAGTATTAACAGGTGGGGGTGATTGCCCGGGTTTAAATGCGGTGATCAGGGCAGTTACCAAATCGGCTCTGCGGGCTGGTCTGGAAGTGGTTGGTATCGAGGATGGTTTTGGGGGGTTAATCAGACAACAGTTTCGCCCTTTGAATCTGGCGGCTGTGTCCGGTATTCTTCCCAAAGGGGGAACGATACTGGGCACTACCAACCGGGACAACCCCTTTAAATACCCTGTGCTGGTAAATGGCGAAAAAAAGTATGTGGATATGTCCCAAACTATCCTGGACAATCTGGCGGTAGCGGGAATTGATGCTCTGGTGGTTATTGGTGGGGACGGCAGTTTGTCTATTGCCAGGGAGTTACATAATAAAGGCTTAAGGGTAGTAGGTGTTCCGAAAACTATAGATAATGATTTATCTGCTACTGACATTACTTTCGGCTTTGATACTGCTTTACATACGGCCACCGAGGCGCTGGACAAGCTCCACACTACTGCTGAATCCCATCACCGGGTAATGATTCTGGAGGTTATGGGCCGTTATGCCGGTTGGATCGCTCTGGAGTCAGGGGTAGCTGGTGGTGCTGATGTAATTTTGATTCCAGAAATAGAGTTCCAGATTGAAAATGTGGTTAAGAAAATCGAGGAACGCTGCCAGCAGGGCAAGAAATTCAGTATTATAGTTGTAGCAGAAGGAGCCAAACTGGGTGAAAACCTGGTAGTGCAGAAAGTAATTGAGGATAGCGGTGATCCTATTCGCCTGGGAGGGATCGGCCAGCGGCTGGCCGATGAGCTGGAGCGCAGGATTAATCTGGAGACCAGAGTGACAGTGCTTGGCCATTTACAGCGCGGTGGCAGTCCTACTCCATTTGACCGCATTCTTGGTACCCGTTATGGGGCAGCAGCCGTAGAAGCCCTGCTGGAAGGGGAGAACGGGGTAATGGTAGCCTTGCGCACTCCCGATATAGTAACTGTTTCCCTGGCTGAAGCTACCGGGGTATTAAAGCGGGTCAATCCTGAACATGACCTGGTTCAGGCGGCTAAAGCCATTGGCATTTCTTTCGGTGATGAATAATATATAAATATATAACAAAAAAGAACTGTACCCACTCTGGATACAGTTCGGAGAAAAGGGGAGAGGAGATGAGGTGATAACAGGACTTATCCTGATTCATATTATAGCTATTTTTTACTTCCTGACCAGTAATTTGGGGGGAGTTGCCGTTTTTGCTGGCTGAACGGCAGAAATGAGGGATTATTTATGATACGTGAGTTAATAAAGCTAAAGAATTTTTGCTGTTTGGTTTTTTCCTCAGCCCAGCAGGCATTGGCCGCAGAGCATATTGTTGATACCCGAGCTTTACCAGCACTAATCATCCCCACTCCCCGTATTATCACAGCTTCTTGCGGGTTGTCGTTGAAATGCCGGTTAGAGGATGAAGCCACAGTTACAGCGGTTTTACGGGCTGAGGGTATAGAACCGGAGGCTTGCTATATTTGTACCGAAGGCCAATTACCCGTTTTGAAATGGAAGGGGACTTAAGCTTTGGGGATTAAGAATTTTGTTGCTATTGATATTGAAACAACAGGAGTTTCACCGGCGATTGATGAGATCATTGAGATCAGCATCTGTCGGTTTGAAGAAGGAGAACTGGTGGAGAGCTGGGAGACTCTGGTTTGTGCTAAACATCCTGTTCCCAGGGAAATTACCCGGTTAACCGGTATTTCTTCGCAGGATTTGCAGCGGGCACCGTGCTGGGAGGAAATAGCGGATCTGGTACGGGATAAAATTGGGGAATTGCCTGTGGTTGGCCATAATGTAGAGTTTGATCTGGGCTTCCTGCGTGCCCGCGGTATTTATGCGGGCCATTTTTTTGATACCTGTCAATTGGCCCGCCTGTTGTATCCCGGTTTGTCTTCTTATTCCCTGGCTGCTGTGGCCAGCTTTCTGGGGCTAAAACCCGGAGAAAGGCACCGGGCCCGCTGGGATGCGGAATTGGCCGGGCAACTCTTTCTCTTAATGCAAGCGGAAGTGGAACAGCGACCACTACCCTGGCTTACCATGGTAGCCAAATGGGCCAATCCAGCCTGGTCCCTGGGCAAACTGATCAGAGAGACAGCTGAAGCAGCTCTAAAAGCCGGATTTGCTCAGCTGCCACCCACCATGGAATGGTTAACTGCGGGCCAGCGGTTACAGTATGCTGACAGCGCAGTTACCGATTCCGGGTTGACGATAGCAGAGATTTTTGCAACAGGTGGGCCCCTGGCCAGGGTGTTTAATCAGTGGGAGAGTAGAGCCCAGCAAATTGAACTGGCTGAAGCTATTTTTGCGGCATTAGCCAATGAACGACATTTGGTGGCAGAGGCAGGAACCGGTACTGGCAAGTCCCTGGCCTATCTATTACCTGCGGCAAAGATAGCAATTAGAGAAGGAGCCAGAGTAGTGATCAGTACCAATACCCTGGCTTTGCAGGAACAGCTGCTGGAAAAGGATGGGCCAGTTCTACAACAAATTTTTCCTGGACTAAAAATATTGCCTCTTAAAGGCCGGAGTAATTATTTATGCTGGCGACGCTGGTGGGAACTGGTAGATGGCAGTGAGAGCTGGGATCAGGAAACCTGGACTTTGGCTGGCCGCCTGGCCTGGTGGCTGCATATCACTAAAACCGGCGATGAGGCTGAACTCAGGTTACATGGTCCTGACCGCAGCAAATGGGATTTACTCAAGGCGGAAAGGGATATTTGTCTGGGCAATGCCTGTCCCTGGCAGAAATGCTGCTGGGTGCAAACCAACCGGCTGGCAGCCCAGAAGGCCCAGCTGCTGGTTACAAACCATTCACTCCTCTGTACTGATTTGAAACTGGAAGACAAAGTTTTGCCTGGATATGATTATTTAATCATTGATGAAGCCCACAATCTGGAAGAAGTAGCCCAGCGCCATCTAGGACTTCGCCTGGGTGAAATCGACTTTAGGAGATGGCGGACTGGCCTCTGGCGACGGCCTTTTGGTGGACAGGGGCCTCTGGGTGTACTGGAGAGCTTACCATTAAGGGAAATTAAAGAGGAGCTCCTGCCAGTAAAAAGCCTTAGCCAGGAAGTGGAGAGCCGGGAAAAGGAGTTTTGGGAATTCATTGCCAGCGGGGAAAGATTACCGGAAGTGGTAGGAGACAATTATTTATTGAAGCTGAAAATGTTAGTGGATAGCTTGAACAAGCTGGTCTCTCAGGCAAGGGCCTGGAATCAAGAGGGGCTTATCGCTGAGAGTTTGCTTTCTGAATTGGGAGGAAGAGTCAATCAGGGGCAGGAACTGGTTGAAACTCTGGAAATTTGGTTACAACAACCTTTTTCCCACTGGGTTTACTGGATTGAAGATGGCAATATCTGTGCTGTCCCTGTGGAAGTAGGGCCGATATTGCAGGAGCAGCTTTGGAGCCGAAAAAAATCAGTGATTTTTTGTTCCGCTACCCTTTCCATAGCAGGAAAGAATCACTACTATGCCGAAAGCATCGGGTTAAGAGCCTCTGATTACAAGGAAATTGTTTTATCCAGTCCCTTTGATTATAGAAATCAGGCCCTGCTCCTGGGTGTAGCAGAAGGACCTGATCCCGGGCGGGAAGAAGACAGGCTGGCTGAATATCAGGCCGCCATGTTACTGCAGTTGTTATCCCATTCCGAGGAAAGAGTACTGGCCCTTTTCACTTCTTATAAACATTTGAATACAGTGGCTGATCTGATCGCAGAGCCTATGTTACAGATGGGGCGAAAATTGCTGTTACATGGCCGGGATGGCAGCCGAGGCCGTTTGATTCAGGAGTTTAAGAGTATTGATGGTGCAGTTCTCTTTGGCACCCAGAGTTTCTGGGAGGGCGTAGATCTCCCCGGTGACCTGTTGCGAATGGTGGTAATTATGAAACTGCCCTTTGCTGTGCCCACCTATCCTCCGGTACAGGCTAAAATGGAATTATGCCGCCAGGCCGGAAAAAATCCTTTTACCAGAGTATCTTTGCCCAGAGCTATCATTCAGTTTAAACAGGGGTTTGGCCGTCTCATTAGAACGGCAGAGGACTGGGGCCTGGTAGTAATTCTGGATCCCAGATTAAAAAACAAAAGCTATGGCCGGGAATTTCTCAACAGCTTGCCAGAGGTAAATGTTGAATGGGCCCATCCCCGGGAAATCGGTTTAAAGGCAAAAACTTGGCTGGAAGCAAGAAAAATGCTACAATATTTAACATAAAATCAAACAGGGGGTAATATGTTACATGCGACAACCGTATCCGATTGCCAGGGAAGCTTTTCCCTACCTGATTTTTTTGGGGATCATCACAGTGTTAGTTGCTCTCTGGTCCTTCTGGGCCGCTCTGGTGCCTTTGACCCTGTTTCTTTTCACTGCTTTTTTCTTTCGCAACCCCAAACGTCAGATTCCAACCGATCCGGAGCTGATTTTATCACCAGCTGATGGACGAGTTATGGTTGTAGAAGAAGTGGATGAAAAGCGTTTTCTCAACGGAAAAGCCATCAGGGTCAGTATCTTTCTTTCAGTTTTCAATGTTCATCTCAATCGCTGTCCCATTGCCGGTACTATTGCGTATACTGCTTTTGAAAAGGGTCAGATGCTGCCAGCTTATAAGCCGGAAGCTGCCAAACTCAATGAAAAGAACTTCATCGGCATTGAAAATAACAATTTCAGGGTACTAGTAGTGCAGATTTCCGGACTAATTGCCCGTACCATTGTCAGCTGGGTTAAAACCGGTGATAAGGTGGCAAAAGGGGAAATTTATGGTCTGATCAAGTTTGGCTCCTGTACAGAGATTTATTTTCCAGCCAGTTGCGAAGTACTGGTAAAACCAGGGGATAAAGTAGTTGGGGGCATTACAGCGGTAGGGAGGTATGCAGCAGCTTCAGAAAACTAGACTATAATTGATTGTATTTAACTGTTTTGCTACATTAAAAGTATGGAACTATTATCCATTGGAGAAGCAGCAAAGT